>NZ_DATAPY010000101.1:0-17633 GCF_036264965.1 Phenylobacterium sp. | reverse complement strand
CTGGTCGGGCGCGGCATGCACCTGGACCTCCAGAGCCTGGAAGTCCTTCATCTGCTCGCGCAGCGCCGCGATCTTCTCCTTCAGCCGCACCGCCTTGGCCTCGGAGATCTCGCCGTCATGCCGGTCGGCGGTCTCCAGCGCGGCCATGTAGCGCGCGATGCTGGCCTCCACCTGCTCCATCCGCCGCTGGATCGAGGCGCGGGTGAAGTTCTTGTCGCGGGTGTTCACCGCCTTGAATTTGCTGCCGTCGATCGCCGCCACCGCGTGGGTGAACAGCTCCAGCTGACGGCACAGCGCGATGAACTGGCGGCAAGCAGCCCGGATCGCCGGACCGTTGTCGCGCCGGAAGTCGGCGATGGTCTTGAAGTCCGGAGCCAGCCGCTCAGTCAGCCACATCATCTCGACGTTGCGCTGCGCCTCGCGCTCCAGCTTCCGGGTCGAGGCGATCTGGTTGATGTAGCCGTAGACGTAGATCTTCAGCAGCAGGCCCGGGTGGTAGCTCGGCCGGCCGGTCACCTCCGGCACGACGCCGTCAAAGCCCAGCGCCTTCAGATCCAGCTCGTCGACGAAGACGTCGATCACCCGGACTGGGTTCTCCTCGGAGACGTAGTCCTCAAGGAATTCCGGGAGCAGCGTGCCCTGACGCCGGTCCTCCCCCTCGACAAAGCGCTTCATCCCGCCCTCCGAAGTCGATGGTCAGGAATCTAAACTGCTTCGGCCTTTTCACACAGGCTCCACCCATCGCGGACTTCCGCCAGTTCGGCTAACGGAAGCCATGGCCGACCGCTACTTCACCGACCCTTACTTGGCCGCGGTCTACGACGCCGCCAATCCGCGACATCGCCGGGATGAGCGGAACTAAAATCGGAATCTGGAACCTCAGCCCTTATCCACGAAGCTGTCGATGACCTTCTTTTCGCCGGCCTTTTCGAAGGCGACGGTGAGCTTGTTGCCCTCGACCGCCGTCACCGCGCCGTAGCCGAACTTCTGGTGGAAGACCCGGTCGCCGCGCTTGTAGTCGCTGGCGGCGCTTTCCGCGGAGGTGGCGACCAGCCGGCCTTCGCCCTCGATGACCTGTTGCCGGCCCGGATGGCTGCCCTTGTAGCCGGCGGCCTGGGCGCGTCGCCAACCAGGCGAGGAATAGCCACCGCCGAACGAGGGCGTCTCATCCCAGCGGGAGCCGTGCTGCTGCATGCCGGGGCCGCCGCCGTAATAGCCGGTCTCCGAGGAGGCCTCGACGTTTTCGAGCGGCAGCTCGTCGACGAAGCGACTGGGTAGCTGACTGGTCCAGCGGCCATAGACTTGGCGGTTGGCGGCGAAGGAGACGCGCGCTTCCTCGCGGGCCCGGGTGATGCCCACGTAGGCCAGGCGGCGCTCCTCCTCGAGGCCCTTCTCGCCCTTCTCGTCCATGCTGCGTTGGGACGGGAAGACGCCTTCCTCCCAACCGGGCAGGAAGACCAGCGGGAACTCCAGCCCCTTGGCCGAGTGCAGGGTCATGATCTGCACCGCATCCGCCTGCGGGCCGCGGTCGAGGTCCATCACCAGGGAGACGTGCTCGAGATAGGCCTCGAGCGTCTCGAAGTTGCCCATCGATTGGACGAGCTCCTTCAGGTTCTCCAGCCGGGTCTGGGCGGTGGGGCTTTTGTCGAGGCGAAGGGCGTCGGTGTAGCCGCTCTCCTCCAGCACGGCCTCCATGAGCCGCGGATGGGCCGTGCGCTCGGCCTCGGCGCGCCAGCGGTCGAGGTCGCGCAGGAAGTTCGCCAGCGAGGTTCGCGTGCGCGCCGCCAGCTCATCGGTCAGCACGAGTTGCCGCGCGGCGATCACTGCCGGCACGCCGCCGAGCCGAGCGACCTGCAAGAGCTTCTGGACGGTCGTGTCGCCGATGCCGCGTTTGGGGACGTTGACGATCCGCTCGAAGGCCAGGTCGTCGTCGGGCGACTGGATCAGCCGCAGATAGGCGTGGGCGTCGCGGATCTCGGCCCGCTCGAAGAACCGGGGACCGCCGACCACGGTGTAGGGGATCTGCAGGAGCACGAACCGCTCTTCGAAGGCGCGCATCTGGAAGGAGGCGCGGACCAGGATCGCCATGTCGCGGAACCGGCGCGGCTTCCTGTCCGTCGATCCCTTGTGGGCGCGCTCGATCTCGTCGGCGATCAGCCGGCTCTCGGCCTCGCCGTCCCAGACGCCGCGGACCACGACCTTCTCGCCGCCCTCGGCCTCGGTCCAAAGCGTCTTGCCGAGCCGGCTCTTGTTGGCGGCGATCAGGCCCGACGCCGCGGCAAGGATGTGGCTGGTGGAGCGGTAGTTGCGCTCCAGGCGGATCACCTTGGCGCCTGGGAAGTCGCGCTCGAAGCGCAGGATGTTGTCGACCTCGGCGCCTCGCCAGCCATAGATCGACTGGTCGTCGTCGCCCACGCAGCAGACGTTCTGCCGCTTCTGGGCCAGCAGGCGCAGCCACAGGTACTGGGCGACGTTGGTGTCCTGGTACTCGTCGACCAGCAGATAGCGGAAGCGGTCGTGGAACTCGGCCAGCACGTCCGGATTGGTCGTGAAGATCGTCAGGTTGTGCAGTAGCAGGTCGCCGAAGTCGCAGGCGTTCAGGACCTTCAGGCGCTCCTGATAGAGGCGGTACATCGCCTGGCCCTTGCCGTTCGCGAAATGCCCGCTCTCGGCCGGCGGCACCTGGTCAGGGCGCCAGCCGCGGTTCTTCCAATGGTCGATCAGCCCGGCCAGCATCTTCGGCGGCCAGCGCTTGGAGTCGACGTTCTCGGCCTCCAGCACCTGCTTGATCAGTCGTTCGCCGTCGTCCTGGTCGATAATGGTGTAGTTGGACTTCAGCCCCACCAGATCGGCGTGGCGGCGCAGGATCTGGGCGGCGACGGAGTGGAAGGTGCCGAGCCAGCGCAGCCCCTCGGCCTGCGGGCCGATGATGTGGGTGATCCGCTCGCGCATCTCGCGCGCGGCCTTGTTGGTGAAGGTGACCGCCAGGATCTCCCACGGCCGCGCCTTGCCGGTGGCCAGAATGTGCGCCAGCCGCGTGGTCAGCACCCGGGTCTTGCCCGTGCCGGCGCCGGCCAGCACCAGCACTGGCCCCTCGGTCGCCTCGACGGCGGCGCGCTGTTCGGGATTCAGGCCGTCGAGATAGTCCGCGGGCCGATGATCGGCGCGGGCCAGGTCGCTGACGCGGGGCGCAGGCGGGTCGAGGGGAGAGTCGGGCGCGGACATTGGACGTCGTCTAGCACGCCGGTCGCCATTTGGGCGCCCGCGCGTTCGCGGTGTGTTCTAGCTGCCGGTCGGCTGCGGCGCGGCGGGCGGAGCGGCCTGGGTCGGGCGGACGATGGTCCGGGAGCGGAGCGGCGTGGTGCAGGTCTCCAGGGTCTGAAGGAACCAGCCGTAGCTCATCGGCGGGCCGACCGCCCTGGCCGTGGCCACCCAGTCGCGGTTGGGGTCGGCGTGCTCCAGACGGTGCAGATAGGCGCGGAACAGTCGCGCGCCCCAGGGGCTGACACCGCCGTCCCCGGCCGGCTTGCCCAGCACGGTGGCGATTCGCAGACAGTCGAAATCGGCCTGCTGCTCGGCGGCGATGGCGGGCGGATGGGCCTCGACGTCGGGCGGCGGAGGGGCGAACATCGTTTCCCCTTTAGCACGTCGCGGCCTCTGCTGAAGCGGCTGCTGCCGCCGCTCGGTTCAGCGCGGCCGGGCTTGAGCAAAGGCCAGCGCCGCCAGACGGCAGGCCGAGGCGAGGGGACGGCCGGCGCGGGCGTCGTCGATGCGGCCGATCAGGGCGGCGAGGCTTAAGGCTTCCGCCTGGGCCATGGTGTCGAGCACGGCCCAGAACTCCGGCTCCAGCGCGATCGAGGTGGCGTGGCCGGACAGCTGGACGGAGCGCTTTCTTAAGGTCGCCATGGTTCGATACATCCGCCGGTTCGCGAGCCGGCGCAAACGCCGCGGATAAAGTTGACGGGGGTGTCATCTTTCGCTTGCATTAAGTTGACGGCGGCGTCATCTTCAGGCGGCAGACTGATCGAGGACAAGCCGATGGCCATGGTCGACACCGCCGAGCGTCCCGCCTTCCGCGCCGTGTCGCCGAAGATGGACTGGGGCCATGCGCTGCGCTCGCTTCGCCGTCTGCTGGACGACAAGGAAGACACGACCGCGGTGTTCGAAATCATGCGGGCGCTGAACGGGACCTCGACCGCCAAAGGCTACATGAAGCTGCTGGAGACCCGCGAGGGCGGGCGGATCGCTTTCCAGCGCCAGGAGTTCGCCGAGCGGCTGATGGACGACGCCTGGCTCGACGCCATGCCGGACGGCAGCGTCGGCGCTGCCTACCGCAGCTTCATCCGCGAAGAACAGCTATCCGCCGAGGGGCTGGCCGAGATCAGCCGTCAGGGCGCGGCCCACGTGGACGAACAGCATCCCTACGCCTGGATGGGCCGGCGCACCCGCGACGTGCACGACATCTGGCACATCCTTTCCGGCTATCACCGCGACGGCCTGGGGGAGGCGTGCCTGGTGGCCTTCTCCTACGCCCAGACCAAGGGGCTCGGCTGGGCGGTGATCGGCCTGGGCGCGGCCTCGCGGGCCAGAAAGGCCCGGACCTATCCCTATGTGAAGGCGATCTGGCAGGGCTACCAGCGCGGCAAGGCCGCCAAGTGGCTGCTAGGCGAGGACTACGAAACCCTGATGGCCGAACCGCTGGAGGCCGCCCGCCGCCGCCTCGGCATCACGCCGCCGACCATCTATGACTCGATCCCGGCCGAGGCGCGGGATCAGTCACTGCCCAAGGCGGCCTAGCTAGCGGGACCGCTCATCCCGGCGAAGGCCGGGACCCAGATCGCAAAGCGTCGATGTGGGCCGGTTTGCCGCTGAGCCTTTCGAGCCCGCAACTGAGCTATTCCATCTGGGTCCCGGCCTTCGCCGGGATGAGCGGAATCGAGAATCCTAGTCCTCGCGCTTCTTGGCTTCCAGCTCGCGACGTTTGCGCTCGGCTTCCAGCTGGGCGGCGAGCTTTGTCGGCTTGGCGATGCCGAACAGGCCGCGGTTCTGAGCGGCCCTGGCCTGGGCGTCCGCCTTGGCGCGCGCCTTGCGCACCTTGTTGAGATTGATCGGCTCGACCATCGGCGAAACTTCCCACGGTCTTCCGGGTTTCCCAAGTCTCAACCGCTCAGGAGACTGACAATGATTCAAGCTGCGCAGATTCGCGAACATATGGATGTGGTGGGCTCCGACGGCGGCCACGTCGGCCGGGTCGACAAGGTGATGGGCGATGAGATCGAGCTGACCAAGCTGGATATCGCCGCGGGCCTCAGACACCACATGATCCCGATCACCTGGGTCGAGATGATCGACGACGACACCCTGCGCCTGAACCTGACCAAGGACGCCGCCAAGGCCGCCTGGCGCACCAAGCACTAGTCGAAGCGCCCAGCCCCATGCCACCTTGCCGGCGGTATGGGGCGACGCCGTCGCTCGCGGTCTGATCGGGAGAGACGGTGAAACATCCAGTCCTGCTCGCGGGCGCCCTGGCGGCGGCCGCCCTGGTGGCTGCGCCGCTGCCGTTGGAGGCCGCCAAGCCGGTGGTCTGCGCCCAGTGCGTCAAGGCCAACATGGAGCGGCTGGCGGGCGATGAGTTGCGCGGCCGGGGCTGCGGCACCGAGGATGAGCACGTCGCGGCGCGCTTCGTCGCCGACACCCTGAAGCGCTATGGCGTCGCGCCGGCCGCCGGGACGGACGGCTATCTGCAACCCGTGCAGCTGTCGACGCCGACCGCCGCCTCGCCGCCGACCCTGCAGTTCACCTCGGGCGCCCAGCAGGTGGCGCTCCTGCAGGGCCGCGACATGGCCGCCATGCAGCCGCCGCCGTCGCTTCAGGCCCCTTTCATCCGACTGAGCGACGCCCATGCCTCGCCCGAGGCGGTGAAGGGCAAGATCGTGATCTACGACAGCCCGATCTATGATGCGCCCGGCGTGCAGGAGCTGCTGCGCGCGGGCGCGGCAGCCGTCATCGCGCCGGCCAGCGACGTGATCCTGACCCATTGGGATGACCTCTCCACCCGACCGCCCGGCCGCACCCAGATCGCCGGCGTCGAGCGCCGCGCCGGGCGTCCAACGGGCGTCACTATCTTCGCCAAGGCCGACGCCATGGCCGCCCTGCGCAAACTGGAGCCCGGCGAAGCGCGCCTCGACGCCCCGCAAGGGCCGCCGCGGGAGCGGACCACCTATGCGGTGATCGGCGTGCTCCACGGCACCGCGCCGGACGCGGATCGCCACGCCGTCCTGCTGAGCGCGCACTACGATCACCTGGGCGTGCGCAATGGCGTGATTTTCCACGGCGCCAATGACGACGCCTCGGGCACGGCGGCGGTGCTGGAGTTCGCCCGCATCCTGGGGCTCGGCGGCAAGCCGCGTCGGACCGCCTATTTCGCCCTGTTCGGCTGCGAGGAAGAGGGCGGTCTCGCCGCCCAGGCCTTCCTGGCGCATCCGCCGATGGCGACCAGCGATCTGGCCGCCAACCTCGAGTTCGAGATGATCGGGGTCGACGACCCGAAGCATCCCGGCTTCCTGATGCTGACCGGGTGGGAGCGGTCGAACCTCGGCCCGACCCTGGCGGCGCACGGCGCGCGGATCGTGCCCGATCCCTATCCGGAGCAGAACTTCTTCACCCGCTCCGACAACTACCAGCTGGCCCTGCAGGGCGTGGTCGCCCAGACGATCAGCGCCTGGCCGATCCCGCCGACCTATCACGACCCCAGCGACGACCTGGCGCATGTCGACCTGAACCTGATGGATCAGGTGATCGGCTCGATGGTGGCGCCGGTGACCTGGCTGCTGAACAGCGACTTCGTCCCGGCCTGGAACCCCGGTCTGAAGCCGTGAGGTCTGGCTGGATCCCGGATCGGCCCGTGCGGGCCGTCCGGGATGACTCGCTTCGCGGTCACTTCACCGCGGCGCAGAAGCGTTGGATGCGGCTGCAGGCGTCTTCCAGCTGGGCGTTCGAGGTCGCGTAGCTGATGCGGAAGTGCGGCGAGAGGCCGAAGGCCGCGCCGAACACCACCGAGACGCCTTCGCTCTCCAACAGTTCTACGGCGAAGTCGGCGTCGTCGCCGATGACCTTGCCTGAGGGCGCGGTCTTGCCGATCAGCTCGGCCACCGAGGGATAGACGTAGAAGGCGCCTTCCGGCGTCGGGCACTTGATGCCGCGCGCCTGGTTCAGCATCGAGACCACCAGGTCGCGGCGCTGTTCGAACAGCTTGGCGTTGGGGGCGATGAAGTCCTGCGGCCCGTTCAGCGCCTCGACCGCCGCCCACTGCGAGATCGACGAGGGGTTGGAGGTCGTCTGGCTCATCACCTTGGCCATCAGCTTGATCAGCGGCTCGGGCCCGGCGGCGTAGCCGATCCGCCAGCCGGTCATTGCGTAGGCCTTGGAGACCCCGTTCATGGTCAAGGTGCGGTCGTAGAGCGCGGGCTCGACCTGGGCGATGGTGGTGAACTCAAAGCCGCCGAACACCAGGTGCTCGTACATGTCGTCGGTGAGGATCCAGACCTGCGGGTGGCGCAGCAGCACCTCGGCCAGGGCCTTCAGCTCGGCGCGGGTGTAGGCGGCGCCCGACGGGTTGGACGGCGAGTTGAGCAGCAGCCAGCGGGTCTTGGGCGTGATCGCCGCTTCGAGGCTCTCGGGCGACAGCTTGAAGCCGGTTTCGGCGCTGGTCGGCGCGGCCACAGGCTGGCCGCCCGCGAGCATCACGATGTCCCAGTAGCTGACCCAGTAGGGCGTCGGGATCACCACCTCGTCGCCGGGGTTCAGCGTCGAGATCATAGCGTTCCAAATCACCGGCTTGCCGCCGGGCGAGACGTTCACCTGGGAGGCCTTGTAGGTCAGGCCGTTTTCGCGGGCGAACTTGCCGACGATGGCTTCCTTCAGCTCCACGATGCCGTCCACGGTGGTGTACTTGGTCTTGCCGTCGCGGATGGCCTTGATGGCCGCTTCCTTGATGTTGTCCGGCGTGTCGAAGTCGGGCTCGCCGGCGGCCAGGCTGATGATGTCGCGGCCGGCCGCTTTCAGCTCGCGCCCTTTCTGGTCGGCCGCCAGGGTGGCGGACGGCTTCACGCGGCTGAGGGCGGCGGATTCGAGCGACATGGCGGGGTAAGGCTCCCAAGGGGTTCGAGTTGACGGAACGAGCCGGGATGTAGCCTAAGCCGCCGTCCCGGTGAACCCGGCGTTTGGGCGCGCGGCTTGACCCCATGGGCGTTCTCGGCGACCTCAGGGCCCTGATGCGCCGCCTCTTCCAGGTCCTGTCGAACATGGACGCCCAGGCGTGGCGGACGCTGCTGGTCTCGTTTGTGCTGTTGGGCGGCGTCGGCCTGGTCTTCGTGTTCGGGGCGCAGGCGCTGGGCTTCAACGGCGCGGCGACGGTCCAGGCCTGGATGAAGGCCGCGTCGGGGCCCTGGTCGCTGCCGGTGGCGGTGCTGGCGTTTGCGGTGCTGGCCTTCGTGGGCGTGCCGCAGATCATGCTGATCGCCGCGGCGGTGGTGGCCTTCGGGCCGATGACCGGCTGCCTCTACAGCTGGATCGGCACCATGTCGTCGTCGCTGGTGGGCTTCTACCTGGGCCGTGCGGCCGGGGCGAAGACGCTGGAGCGGTTTTCCGGGCCGGGCGTGGCGCGGTTCATGGGCCTGCTGGCCAAGAATGGGCTGTTTGCGAGCTTCATCGTGCGGCTCGTGCCCTCGGCGCCCTTCATCGTGGTCAATATGGCGGCCGGCGTGACGCCGATGCGGGTGCTGGACTTCACCCTCGGCACCGCGGTCGGCATCGTGCCGAAGATCGTGCTCACCGCCTTCGCCGGCAATTCGATCTTCCGGGTGCTTCGCGGCGAGATCGGCAAGGACGCCCTGTGGCTTGTGGTCATCGCCGCGGCCTGGGTGGGGATCGGATTGGCCGCGCGCTCCTGGCTACGGCGGCGCGAAGCCGCGGCTGACAAGTGACGCGCCTGCGGCTAACCTCTGCGCAGATGAGGTGCGCATGACACGCCATGTCACGGTCGAACTGACCGACGCCCAGGCGGAAGTCTTGGACTCCGAGGCCGCTCGCGAGGATCGGCCCATCGAGGCGATCGTCTCTGGCCTGATCCAAAGGCAGGTGGACTATGACGCCTGGTTCCGCGCTGAGGTGCAGAAAGGCGTCGACGCCGCGGATCGCGGGGAACTCATATCCCACGAAGAGGTCGTGGAGCGTGGCTTGAAGCTCCAAGCGGAGCTCGTTGCAAGGGCTCGCAATCGTTGAGATTGCGATGGTCATCGCCGGCCAGCGCCGACCTTGACGCGATCCAGCGATGTGTAGCCGAGGACAATGTCGGCGCGGCGGGCCGTATGAGAACCCGCATGGAATCCGCTGCGAAAGGCCTTCTTGATCAGCCGATGATGGGCCGTACTGGCAAGGCGGATGGGACGCGGGAATTCGTCATTGCGCGCACGCCATACATATTGATCTACCGCGTGAACCCAGAGGTGTTGGAAGTGCTGAGGGTGATTCACGGCGCCCAACGCTGGCCGCCAACCTAGGAAACACCTGATGCTGAAGCTGTTCCACGCCTGGGGCTCCTGCTCCCTGGCCTCCCTGATCGCCCTGGAAGAAGCCGGCGCCGACTACGAACTCGTGGTCATGGACACCAAGGCCGGCGACCAGCGCACGGCCGAGTACGCCCGGATCAACCCGAAGGCTCGGGTGCCGGCCCTGGTCACCGACCAGGGTGTGCTGACCGAGACGCCGGCGATCCTGTCCTACATCCCCGAGACGCACCCTGCGGCGGGGCTGCTTCCGATCGACGCTTGGGAGCGAGCCCAGGCACACGCCTTCAATTCCTATCTCTGTTCGACGGTGCACGTCGCCCACGCCCACAAACACCGCGGCTACCGCTGGACCGACGACGTCGCCGCCCAGGCGGCCATGACCGCCGCTGTGCCGAAGAACGAGATCGCCTGCTTCCGGCTGATCGAGGACAAGATGTTCCAGGGCCCCTGGGTGCTGGGCGAGGCCTTCTCGGTTTGCGATGCGTACCTCTTCACCCTGTTCGGCTGGCTGCCCGGCGATGGGGTCGACACCGAACAGTTCGCGCGGCTTGCCGACCACAGCCGCCGCGTCGCTGAGCGGCCCGCCGTGCGCAAGGTTCTTGCTCAACAAGCGGCTTAACGTCCCATTCGACGCAAGATGGTTGCGCGGCGAAGACCGTTTCGGTAGACGCATTCGCCATGCGTACGCGCTCCGCCAGCCTGCTTCTTCTCGACCTGGGGCTTAGCCGCCCCTGGGCGCCTCTCTAGGCTGCGCGTCTTCGCGGCCGGGCGTCTCAGGGGATTTCCCTCGCCCGACCCCAGCCATCTCCCGCGAAGAGACCAAAAATGACCGCTCCCGCACCTGAATCCGCCGCCGCCCCGCGCTCCGAGCGCGACCGGGTCATCGTCTTCGACACCACCATGCGCGACGGCGAGCAGTCGCCCGGCGCGTCGATGTCGCTGGAAGAGAAGATCGAACTCGCCAAGATCCTCGAGGAAATGCGCGTCGACGTGATCGAGGCTGGATTCCCGATCGCCTCCAACGGCGACTTCGAGGCCGTCCGCCAGATCGCCGGGCTAGTCACCGAAAGCACGGTCTGCGGCCTGGCCCGCGCCGGCATGGCCGACATCGACCGCTGCGCCGAAGCGATCAAGAACGCCAAGCGCGGCCGCATCCACACCTTCCTGTCCACCAGCCCCAGCCACCGCGACCACATCCTGCACGCCAGCCAGGAAGACATCCTGGAGATGATCACCAAGTCGGTGGGCCATGCCCGGAACCTGTGCGGCGACGTGGAATGGTCGGCCCAGGACGCCACGCGCACCGAGCAGGACTTCCTGCGCCGCTGCGTCGAGGCCGCGATCCGGGCCGGCGCCGGCACGATCAACCTGCCGGACACCGTGGGCTACAGCTATCCGACCGAATACGCCGAGATGTTCCGTGACATCCTGGAGAATGTGGACGGCGCCGATAAGGTGATCCTGTCCACTCACTGCCACAATGACCTGGGCCTGGCGGTCGCCAATTCCCTGGCCGGCGTCCAGGGCGGCGCGCGCCAGGTGGAAGTGGCGATCAACGGCATCGGCGAGCGGGCCGGCAACGCGGCGCTCGAAGAGATCGTCATGGCGCTGAAGGTGCGGGGCGACGCGTTGCCCTTCCACACCGGCGTCGAGACCCAGCACATCACCCGCGCCAGCCGCTACGTCTCGGCGATCACCGGCTTTCCGGTGCAGTTCAACAAGGCGATCGTCGGCAAGAACGCCTTCGCCCACGAGAGCGGCATCCACCAGGACGGGATGCTGAAGGACCGCGGCACCTATGAGATCATGAGCCCCGAGACCGTGGGGCAGGGCGCGTCGAACCTGGTGATGGGCAAGCACGCCGGCCGGGCGGGCTTCCGCGAGAAGCTGAAGGAGCTGGGCTACGAGCTCGGCCAGAATGCCCTGAACGAGGCTTTCCAGCGGTTCAAGGACCTGGCGGACAAGAAGAAGCACGTCTTCGACGACGACATCATCGCCCTGGTGGACGATGCGCTCGCCTCGGGCGCCGACCGCATCCAGGTGAAGAACCTGCGGGTCATCGCCGGCACCGAGGGGCCGCAGGAGGCCTTCCTGACGGTGACCATCGAGGGCGAGGAGAAATCGGCCAACGCCACCGGCGACGGTCCAGTCGATGCGGTGTTCAACGCCATCCACAAGGTCGCCCCGCACGAGGCCGTGCTGCGGCTCTTCCAGGTGCACGCGGTGACCGAGGGCACCGACGCCCAGGCCCAGGTCTCGGTCCGGCTTGAAGAGGATGGCCGCATCGCCACCGGCCAGGCGGCGGACACCGACACGCTCACGGCCTCGGCCAAGGCCTACATCAACGCGCTCAACAACCTCACGGCGCGCAAGGAAAAGACCGACCCCGGCGCGATCGCGTCTGGGTTCTGACCCTCCGCTCATTCCCGCGAAGGCGGGAATCCATTTGGCCTACCGGCTGGTTCTGATTCAGCTTGGATCCCCGCCTGCGCGGGGATGAGCGGGTGCTTCAATGCTTTGGATCCTTCTCACAGCCGCGGCGGCGCCGCTGCAGGTGGCGCGCAATGCGCTGCAGCGCGGGCTGGTGGGCGACGCGGGCCCGTGGGGCGCGACCCTGGTGCGGTTCCTGTTCGGCCTGCCGTTCTCGCTGGCGATCTTCGGCGCGGCAGCGCTTGCGACGCCGGGCGCGAGCCCGCATTTCAGCCCCGGCTATGCGGCGGCGGTGGGCCTCGGGGCGGTCAGCCAGGTCGGCGCGACGGCGGCCCTGCTGGTGGCCATGCGGCGCGCGGGGTTCGCCGTGGCCACGGTGATGCAGCAGGCCTCGCTGCCGCTGTCGGCGGTGTTCGGCTGGGCCGCGCTGGGCGACCATCTGCATCCGCAAGCCTGGGCCGGCATCGCGGTCACCACGGCAGGCCTCGCCATCCTCTCCTGGCCGCGGCGCGATCAGCTGGCGGGCGCCGGCCTCGGCAGTTTTCTGGGCCTCGGCTCCGGCGCGGCCTTCGCGGTGGCCCTGAACGCCTATCGCCAGGCCGGCCTGGCCCTTGAGCCGCACCATCCGATCTATTCGGCGACGGCGTCGGTCTGCATCGCCCAGGCGATCCAGACGGTCCTGTTGCTTGTCGCGCTCGCCATCTGGCGGCCCGCGTCGCTGCTGGCCGTGGCGCGCGCCTGGCGGCCGTCGCTTGGCGCGGGCTTCTTCGGCGCCGCGGCCTCGGCCTGCTGGTTCGGCGCCCTGGCGCTGGCGCCGGCCGGGCCCGTCCGCGCCATCGGCGTGATCGAGGCGCCGATCGCGGCGGCGGCGGGACGCCGGCTGTTCAAGGAACGGCTGTCAGCACGGCAGCTGGCCGGCGGGATGCTCGCGGCGTTGGGCGTTGTCGCGACGGCCCTGGCCTAGGCGGTCAGGCAAGGGATATACAGTCATCCTGCATAACGGATGGAGGCTGACTTTGCGCGTTGTGGCGATGACGATGATGGCCGGCGTGCTCTGTCTGCCGGCAGCGATCGGTCTGGCGCAGGAGATGCCGGCGAAGAGCGCAGCTTCCTGCGCGGCCATGGACAAGACCCTGTCGCCTGACCTCGCCGCCTGGACGGCGCAGACGCCGCTCGCCGCCGCGACCAGCGCCGCGAGCCTCGGCAAGGCGGCGCTGACGCCCGGCAAGGCGGTCACCGCCGACCTGCCGCAGACGCCGCAGGTCCGCTTCGTGACCCAGCCGGAGAAGCCCGGCGGTGCGGTCAGCCACGGCGGGATGTTCGAGCTGAAGATCGACAAGGCCGGAACCTATGTCGTGGCCCTGGGCTCCGGCGCCTGGATCGACGTGCTGAAGGACGGCAAGCCGCTGGTCTCCACGGCCCATTCCCACGGCCCGGACTGCTCGACCCTGCGCAAGATGGTCGACTTCCCGCTGGAGCCGGGCCGCTATGTCCTGCAGGTTTCCGCCAACGCCGACGCCAAGCTGCCGATCCTGCTGGCGCGCCGGCCCTAGCCCGCTGCGGCAGGCCGCTCCAGCTATTCCACCGCCAGGATGACGTGCGGCGCCTTCACTAGGGCCGTGACGGCGTCGCCGACCTTGAGGTCCAGGGCGCGCGCGCTCTCCAGGGTGACGGTGGCGGTCAGGGTCTTGCCGCCGCCGATGCTGAGGCCGATCTCGCAGTTCACCGCCCCGTCCTCGCGGCTGGAGACCACGCCGGCGATCTGGTTGCGCGCCGAAGTCCGCAGGTTCTCGCCCTTGGCGAGGATCACGAAGCTGGACTTGATCAGGGCGATGGCGGGCTTGCCGCGCGCGAGCCCCAGGTCCTCGACGCTGTGGCGGGTGACGATGGCGGTAATGTCGACCCCGTCGCCGAGCCGCAAAGTGACCTCGCTGTTCACCTCGCCGGGCGTGACGTGGGAGATCGTGCCCCTCAGGGCGTTGCGGGCGCTGGTTCGCATGCCAAGGCTCCAGAAGAGATCGCGGGTCGGTTCGCCCGCCAGGCCGCTTTCAAGCTTGGCCAGCGCCGCGTCGATCTCGGTCTGCACGCGGCGGAAGGCCTCGACCACCGCGCGGCCGCGCGGCGTGACGCTGGCCGCGCCGCCGGCCCGTCCGCCGGGCGCCGCCTCGATAACGGGGCCGTCGAAGAGGTTGTTCAGCGCCTGCACCGCATCCCAGGCCCCGCGGTAGCTCAGGCCCAGGCGGGTCGCCGCAGCGCTGATCGAGCCGAGCTCGGCGATCGCCTCGACCAGGGCGACGCGGTCGAGGCCGACGCGCGCCATGGCGCCGCGGCGCAGCGTCAGGGATGCGTTCAGATCGCCATTGGCCGACATGCGAACACTCTACACTGCGGCGAAGCGCGGCGCCGCGAGCTTCTTCTGGCGCGGTCCGAACGCGCATGCTGCTGTTTATGCCTTGAATTCGACCAGAGGGCAGGGCAGGGAACGACCAGTCTTCCGGTAATTCGTAACGACTCGACGCTAGATTGAGCGTACGCGGTGTCGTTTCGCATCGTCGGCAAAACCGTCCCTTTTCCAGCCCCCAGTCTCCAGGGCCCTCCATGATCTCTTCGCTCTTCGGCGCCATCTCCAACGACATCGCCATCGATCTCGGCACCGCCAACACCCTGATCTACATGAAGGGCAAGGGCATCGTGCTGAACGAGCCCTCGGTTGTGGCGCTCCGCAACGTGGGCGGCCGCAAGGTGGTCCACGCCGTGGGCATAGAGGCCAAGCAGATGCTGGGCCGCACCCCGGGCCACATGGAAGCCATCCGTCCCATGCGTGACGGCGTGATCGCCGACTTCGAAGTCGCCGAGGAGATGATCAAGTACTTCATCCGCAAGGTTCACAACCGCAAGGGCTTCGTGAACCCCAAGGTGATCGTGTGCGTGCCGTCGGGCGCCACCGCCGTGGAACGCCGCGCCATCAACGACAGCTGCCTGAACGCCGGCGGCCGCCGCGTGGGCCTGATCGACGAGCCGATGGCCGCGGCGATCGGCGCCGGCCTGCCGATCCACGAGCCCACCGGCTCCATGGTGGTCGACATCGGCGGCGGCACCACCGAGGTGGCGGTGCTGTCGCTCTCAGGCATCGTCTATTCGCGCTCGGTCCGGGTCGGCGGCGACAAGATGGACGAGGCGATCATCTCCTACATGCGCCGCAACCATAACCTGCTGATCGGCGAGACCACCGCCGAGCGCATCAAGAAGGAGATCGGCACCGCCCGGGCTCCGGCTGATGGCGAGGGCCTGTCCATCGAGGTCAAGGGCCGCGACCTGATGCAGGGCGTGCCGCGCGAAGTCCGCATCTCCGAAAAGCAGGCCTCGGACGCCCTGTCGGAGCCGGTCGGCCAGATCGTCGATGCGGTGAAGATGGCGCTGGAAGCCACGCCGCCGGAACTCGCTTCCGACATCGCCGACAAGGGCATCATGCTGACCGGCGGCGGCGCCCTGCTGCGCGGCCTGGACGCCGAGATCCGCGACCACACCGGCCTGCCGGTGACCGTGGCCGACGACCCGCTTTCCTGCGTGGCCTTGGGATGCGGCAAGGTGCTCGAACATCCGAAATGGATGAAGGGCGTTCTGGAATCCACGTTAGCCTAAGAGGCAATTGAGTCGCTGCGCAGCGGGGGCTGTCGCAACACCGCTCGAACGAGGCTTCCCACGTGTCCTTAAGGGACAATCCGCTCGGTGAACTGAAGGTCCCGCTGACCTGGGCGGCGGCCATTGCGCTGATCGTGGCCGTCGTGGCGGCGACCGCCATCCTGCTCTCCGACCGCCGCGAGACCTTCAAGGCCGAGGCCTATGGCGTCTCGCGCAAGGCGAGCGACACGGTGCTGGCCCCGGTGGGTGATTTCCTGTCCACGCCCGGGCGCTGGATCGGCGCAGGCTTCGATACGGTGCGCGACTACTTCGGCGCGGCCTCCGAGAACGCCGACCTGAAGACCCAGCTCAAGGAAATGCGCCAGTGGCGCGACGTGGCCATCGCGCTGCGCGACGAGAACGCCCGCTACCGCACCCTGCTGGGCCTGAAGACCGATCCGCCGGTCCCGATGGTCGCCGCCCGCGTGGTGACCGACAGCCACGGGCCCTTCGCCGACACCCGCCTGGCCAACGCCGGGCGCGAGCGCGGGGTGAAGGTCGGCAATCCGGTGATGAGCGAGAACGGGCTGGTCGGCCGGGTGATCGGGGTCACCGATGGGGCCAGCCGCGTGCTGCTGCTCACCGACATCGCCTCGCGCACGCCGGTGATGATTGATCGCACGAACGCCCGCGCGATCCTGACCGGCGACGGCGGCCCGAATCCCAGGCTCGACTATCTGCGCGGCCGCGACCCGATCCGCGAGGGCGACCGGTTGCTGACCTCCGGCGACGGCGGGGTGGTGCCGCGCGGCCTGCCGGTGGGCACGGCGGTGCGCGGGTTGGACGGGCGCTGGCGGGTGGTGCTGGCCTCCGACCGCGCGCCGATCGACTTCGTCCGCATCCTGCTGTTCGAGGACTTTACCCAGGTGGTGAATCTCAAGCAGCTCAACGAGACGCCGACCCCGCCGCCGACCCCGGGGCCCGGCATGCCGAAGACGCCCGGCGCTGAGCCCGACGTCGCTGCGGTCCCCGGGCCCGCGGCGACCGCCAAGCCGCCGTCCCCGACCGGCGTCGTCGCCACACCTAAGCCGAAGCCTGCCGAGGACGCCGCACACAAGCCGGCGACCGCCAAGCTGGCTGGAGGCGACGGCGCGAAGGCGGAGGCCGCCAAGACGCCAGCGGCCAAGGCCCCGGCGGAGAAGAAACCCGCCGACGCGGCCAAGGCCGGGACCTCGAAAACGACGGATGCGAAGGCCGAGGCGGCCAAGCCCGGCTCAAAGACGCCGCCCGCCAAGCCTGACGGGACGGCGAAGCCGCCGGCCAAGCCCAAGCCGAGACCCCCGCCGACCGATGGAGGCCAGGGGTGAGCGCGGCGCGCGGCCTGCAGCCGTGGCGCTGGCTGGGCGTGCCGATGCTGCAGGCGATCGTCGCCACCATCCTGTTCGGCATTCCACTGCGCGCCTTCGACCTGCAGCTGCCGCAGCCGATCTTCCCCATGGCGCTGGCCTTCGCCTGGGCGGTGATCCGGCCTTCGATCCTGGCGCCCTTCGCGATCCTGCTCCTGGGCCTGCTGCTCGACGTCTACTGGGGCGGACCGCTGGGCCTGTGGGCGCTGTGCCTTCTGATCGCCTATGGCGTGGCGCTCGCGGGACGCAGCATGATGGCCGGCCAGAACCAGGCGATCCTCTGGGCCTGGTACGGGCTGACCACGGCGACGGCCATGGTCGCGGGCTACCTCTTCGTCATGCTGGATTCGCGATCTTCGCCCGGCATCGTCGCAATGCTCTGGCAATTCGTCGCCACAATCGTGCTTTATCCCTTTGCGCAGCGGCTCATCGACCTGTTCGAGGACGCCGATGTGAGATTCCGGTAGGGGCGCCGGCGATGTCTGAGCCGTCCATCTTCTTCGCCGAGGTCAACGAACGGCAGGGGGTCTTCCACCGCCGGGCGTTCATGCTGGGCGGCATCGCGGGTCTGGGCCTGGTGGCGCTGGGGGCGCGGCTGGCGCACCTG
>NZ_DATAPY010000100.1:0-16185 GCF_036264965.1 Phenylobacterium sp. | reverse complement strand
CAAGGCGTCGGCGGACAGTGGCGCCGGCTGCGCGCGGTCCTGAGCCGAACGATCCCGCTCGTGCCTCGCCGTTTCGCCCTCTTCGTCGCCGCCGCCATGATCGGCGGCGTCCTGGCAGGTTTCGTCCTCAACCGGTCGGTCGGCGACCCGGCCCAGCTCAAGCAGATCGCCGATGCGCTCGGCATCGTCACCGACATCTTCCTCCGGCTGATCAGGATGATCATCGCGCCCCTGGTGTTCTCCACCCTGGTGGCCGGCATCGCCCACATGGAGGGCGCAGCCGCCATCGGCCGCGTGGGGGCCAAGACCCTCGGCTGGTTCATCTCCGCCTCGCTGGTGTCGCTGACTATCGGCCTGATCATGGTCCATCTGATCCAGCCGGGCGCCGGCATGCACCTGATCGCCGATCCCGTGGCTCCGGGCGCCGCGGTCGACATGAGCAAGTTCAACCTCAAGGACTTCGTCACCCACATCTTTCCGAAGTCGATCGCCGAGGCGATGGCCAACAACGAGATCCTGCAGATCGTCATCTTTTCGGTGTTCTTCGGCACCGCCGTGGCGGCCATCGAGGACCGCGCGCCGGCCGTGGTGGCTGTCGTCGAGCAGGTTTCGGCGATCATGCTGAAGGTCACCAGCTACGTCATGAAGACCGCGCCTCTGGCGATCTTCGCGGCCCTGGCGGCCACCGTCTCGACCCAGGGTATCGGCGTCCTGGTCACCTACGCCAAGTTCGTCGGCGGCTTCTACGTCTCGATGTTCCTGCTGTGGGGCCTGCTGGTCGCGGTGCTGGTGCTGATCGTCGGACCCCGCGCGCTGAAGCTCATCGCCGCGATCCGCGAGCCCGCCCTGCTGGCCTTCTCGACCGCCTCGTCCGAGGCGGCCTATCCCGGCACGCTGGAGGCCCTGCAGAAGTGGGGCGTCTCGCGCCGGGTGGCGAGCTTCGTCCTGCCGCTCGGCTACTCGTTCAACCTCGACGGCACGATGATGTACTGCACCTTCGCGACCCTGTTCGTCGCCCAGGCGTACGGCATCCATCTGAGCGTCGCCCAGCAGATCACCATGCTGCTGCTCCTGATGATCACGTCCAAGGGCGTCGCCGGCGTGCCGCGCGCCTCGCTGGTGGTGATCTCCGCGACGCTGACCTACTTCCACCTGCCCGAGGCGGGCCTGCTCTTGATCCTGGCGGTCGACAACCTGCTCGACATGGGCCGCTCGGCCACCAACGTGGTCGGCAACTCCGTGGCCGCCGCCGTGGTCGCCAAATGGGAGGGCCAGATCGTCGAGCCCAAGACCGAGGACGAGGTCATCGCCGAAAACGCGGCATAGGCTCTCGTTAGGCATGTCGTTTAACGGGGCGTTCTCCTAGCCGAGGCTAACTCGCGGGCCGGTATCCCCTGCTCGCCTGAGGCCTCCTCCCCCGTGCCCGATAGCGCCCACACGCTCGCCCACCTTGCTGCGCGCGTCGCCGAGCTTGAGTCCGAGCGTGAACTGACGCTGCGCCTGGCCCAGACCGACAGCCTGACCGGCCTCGTCAACCGCGGCGCCTTCACCTCGGCGCTGTGCGAGCGGCTGGAAGCCGCGCGCCAGGCCGGCGAGCGCGTCGCCCTGTTCGTGGTCGACCTGGACCGCTTCAAGCACCTCAACGACACCCTCGGCCACCACGCCGGCGACCTCTTCCTGGCCGAGATCGGCGAGCGCCTGCGCCGCGACGCCTTGCCCGGCGAGCTGGTGGCCCGGCTGGGCGGCGACGAGTTCGCGGTGATTTCCAATTGCCCTGAGCCGGCCCACCGCGCGCAGCGGCTGCTCGAGCTCCTCACCCAGCCGCATTCGATCTACGGCCGCCAGGTCTCGCCCGGCGCCTCCATCGGCGTGGCGGTCTATCCGGATGACGCGCCCGACGGCGGCGACCTGCAGCGGTTCGCCGACATGGCGCTCTACCGGGTGAAGACCCAGGGCGGCCGCCGCTGGTCGGCCTTCGACGCCGACCTGCGGGCCGAGAACACCCGCCGTCGAACGCTTGAGTCCGAACTGCGCCGCGCCATCCCGGCCGGCGAAATCGAGCCCTGGTTCCAGCCGGTGGTCGACGCCCGTGACGGGCGCATCACCGGGGTCGAGGTGCTGGCCCGCTGGCGCCACCCGGAGCAGGGCCTCCTGAGCCCCGCCACCTTCGTCCCCATGGCCGAGGAACTGGGCCTGATCGGGCGCATCGACGAGGCGGTGTTCGAGGCCGGCTGCGCCTGCGCAGCGCCCTGGGTGGAGGCCGGCCTGATCGAGGCGGTCGCCTTCAACGTCTCGCCCCGCGACCTGCTGGACCCGGCCTTTTCGCGCAAGCTGATCGGCCGGCTCGGCAAGACCAAGCTCCCGGCCACCGCCCTGACCGTCGAGATCACCGAGACCTTCCTGCTGCAGGACCTGGCCCTGTCGCGCCGGCACATCGAGCGGCTGAACGCCAAGGGCGTGCGCATCGCCCTGGACGACTTCGGCACCGGCTATTCGAACCTGCGCGCGCTCATGCACCTGCCGATCCAGACGGTGAAGCTCGACCGCTCGTTGATCTGCGACGTCGCCAAGGACGGCCGCGTCGCGAAGCTGGTGGCCTCGGTGCTGCACGCCGCCCGCGCGCTCGACATCCGCATCGTCGCCGAGGGCGTGGAGGAGGAGGCTCAGGCCATCTTCCTGCGCCACGCGGGCTGCGACCGCATGCAGGGCTATTTCTTCGCCCGGCCCATGCCCGCCGCGGACATGGAAGCCGCGCTCGCGGCCTCCCAGGTCGAGACCCCGCACCTCTTCGAAGCCCAGCCGGCCCGCCGCCGCGCCCGCGCCTAAAGCTGACGGCGGCCTGGGCCGCCGACAGCCCCATTGCGAACACGCTTGCCCGCTTGTCTGCGCGCCTGCATGACAGCGCCGATGCTCAAGCTTGCCCTGGCCGCCGCCCTCGCCGGGGTCTGCCTCACCGCCTCGCCGGCGCTCGCCGCCCGCCGCCACGCGCCCGCCGTCGGCTACTCCCGCGACGCGGAGAAGGTGCTGGCCGACGCCCGCACGGCCTCCGGCGGGAACGGCTGGTACATGCTGCGCGGCTGGCATGAGACCGGCCACGTCGCCGGCGTGGCCTATGAGCGTTGGCTGGACCCGCTTCGCTTCGGGATGCGGGTGGAGACCCACGATCCAGCGGGCCTGCGCGCCGAGGGCTTCAACGGCCAGGGCGACTGGACGATACCGACCCCTGGAGCGGCTCCCGTGACGGCCGACGAGGCCGCCACCGCGCGCGCCCGCGCCGAGGCCTTCTTCGGCGTCTACGGCTTCTTCTACGCCGCCCGCTTCGACGCCCACGGCCAGGGGCTCGGCGTGCGCCAGGCCAGCGGCAAGAGCTATGACGTGGTCGACGTCAAGCCGTTCGGCGGCGACGCCCGCGAGCTCTGGTTCGACGCCCACACGCACCTTCTGGCCCGCGTCGTCGACCACACCGGCCCCAAGCCGCTGACCGTCGAACTCTCCGACTACCGCAAGGTCGGCCCGGTCCGCGTGGCCTTCCGAGAAACCGTCATCGGCGCCGGCGCCCCCCCGCAGGTCCGCCAGATCGACAGCTTGGTCTTCGCGCCGTCCGACCGGGCGATGTTCAGCCTGCCGCGGACCGAGCCGTAGCCATCGGGGGGCCCTGACGAGGCTCACGCAGCGCCCTGGCAAATTTGATCGCCCTCGCGATGTCGCCTAGCGTCCGGTGACAGCTGCACCATACGGATTCTGCATGCCCTCATTCGAAATCGACCGCCGAGGCGTGATCGCCGCCGGCGCGCTTGCGGCCACGGCTGGCGCGGCCCGCGCCGCGCCGGCGCATGGGCCGAAATTCCTCTGGGGGACCGCCGGCGCCGCCTACCAGGTCGAGGGCGGCAATTCGGCCAGCGACGTCTGGGCGCTGGAGCACATCAAGCCCACTTATTTCACCGAACCCTCCGGCGACGCCGATGACGTCTATAACCGCATCGACCAGGACTTGGCCTATGTCGCCTCCCTCGGCTTCAACTGCCATCGCCTGTCCATCGAGTGGTCGCGGATCGAACCGGAGCAAGGCCAGGTCTCCTACGCCGGGCTCGACTACTATCGCCGCGTGCTGCTGGCCTGCCGCCGCCATAAGCTGGCGCCGGTCGTCACCTACAACCACAACACCGTGCCCCGTTGGTTCGCCGCGGCGGGCGGCTTCGAGAGCCCCGACGGGATTCTGCCGTTCGTGGCTTTCTGCAGCCTCGTCACCCGCTACATGGGCGACCTGATCGCGGTCGCGGCGACCTTCAACGAGCCCAATGTCAACGCCCTGCTCTACTGGATCCCGCAGCTCCAGGCGGGCCAGGCGGCGCTCGATGTCGTGCGTCATTCGATCGCCGCCACGCTGAACGCGCCGCGCTGGTCAAGCCCGATCTTCGGCGACTTCCACATACAGCAGCCGATCATGCTCGAGGCGCACGCCCGGGCCTACGACGCCATCAAGGCCGCGTCCGGCGGGCGGTTCCCGGTGGGCGTCACCCTGGCGCTGAACAACGATCTGCCGCCCCGCCCCGAGAGCGGCGTGGCCAGCGGTGTGGAGGCCAAGCGTGCCCAGATCCTGACGCCCTGGCTGGCCGCGCCCGGCGATTGGGTGGGCGTCCAGAACTATACCGAAACCCGCGTCGGCCCGACGGCGGACCTGCCCAACGAGCCCGGGGTCGAGCTCACCCAGATGGAATATCCCTTCGCGCCCCGCGCCCTGGAGGCGGTAATCCGCACGCTCGCCGGACTCACCAAGCGGCCGATCTATGTCACCGAAAACGGCATCGCCACCGAGGACGACACGCGCCGGGTGGCCTTCATCCGCGAGGCCGTGCGCGGCGTGCTGGCCGCCCGCGCGGACGGGATCGACGTGCGCAGCTACATCCACTGGTCGCTGCTGGACAATTGGGAGTGGACCAACGGCTACCGGCCGAAATTCGGCCTGGTGGCGGTCGACCGCAAGACCTTCAAGCGAACGCCCAAGCCCAGCGCCGGCTACTTCGGCGCCATCGCCCGCACCGGGCGCGTCACCTGACCGCCCACCGAACCCACGGAGTGACCCCATGCGCACGATCATGAACGTCCTGTGGTTCATCTTCGGCGGCTGGATTTCCGGCTCGCTGTGGATCCTGGCCGGCCTGATCTTCGCCGTCACCATCGTGGGCCTGCCCTGGACGCCGGCGGCCTTCCGGCTGGCGGGGTTCAGCTACTTCCCGTTCGGCAAGCTGCTCATCGACCGCGACGACGGGGCGGCGAGCCTGTTGCTCAACGTGCTGTGGTTCATCTTCGCCGGCTGGTGGCTGGCCCTGCATCACCTGGTCCTGGCCGTGGCCCTGGCGGTGACCATCATCGGCATTCCCTTCGCCTGGCAGCGCGTGAAGCTGGCGCTGGCCTCGCTCACGCCGGTGGGCAAGGCCGTGATCGAGGTCTGAGAACCTCGGCCGAGCCAAATCGCGACGGGTGCTTATCCGGGATTAATCGTTCTCTGCGATGATCGGCCCGCACGAGAGGATTCCGCGCGGGTGTTGCGTCTGTTCGATCAGGGCCTCGACGAGATGGCCGCCGGCGCCCGAGCTTCGTTCTGGCCGCGGCTGGCCGCGACCCTGGGCGTGGCCGCCATCGCGTTGGCGCTGCTGCCCTGGCCGGTCTGCCTGGTCTGGGCGGCCTTTGTCGGCGGGCTCGACCTCGTCAGTTGGTTCATCACCCGCGACCAGTTCCTCGGCCGCCCGGTCAACTGGTCCTCACGCCTGCAGCACGTCGGCTGCCTGGTCGGCGGAGTCGTCGGCTGGGTGACCCTGGGCGTCCTCTTCTGGCGCACCGGCACAGCGGTCGGCGCCATCTGCGGCGTCGCGACCTGGCTGTCGGTCATGAGCTTCGCCCAGGTCTACGCGTATCAGTCCCGCGCGGGCTACCTGCTGGCCGGCGTCATCCCCGCGGCGGCCATGCTGATCACGCCCCTGGTCTGGCCCAGCTCCGCCGTGACGCACAGCCTGCCCGCCTGGCTGTTCCTGGCGGTCGGCGTGGCCTTTTCCGTCTCCGGCGCCCAGCAGACCATGGCCGCGCGCAACCGCTACGAAAAGGCCACCCAAGCGTTGCGCGACAGCGAGCAGAGCTACCGCCTGCTGGCCGACAACGTCACCGACGTGATCTCCCTGAGCTCCGCCAACCAGGAGCGTCTCTACGTTTCGCCCTCCATCGAGCGGATCCTGAAGTTCTCACCGGGCGAGTTGCTGCAGACGCCGAACTACAAGCACATGCACCCCGACGACACCGAGGCCACGCAGGCCTTCATCCGCTCGGTGAGCGTCGAGACCGGGCCTCAGACCATGGACTACCGGGTGATCGCCAAGGACGGTTCCGTCATCTGGGCCGAGACCACCTTCACGCGGCTGAACGACGGCAGCGGCCGGCTGCTGGCCGTTTCGCGCGACGTCACCGGGCGCAAGGCCCTGGAAGACGAGTTGAAGGAGGCGCTAGCCCGCGCCGAAGGCGCCGCCGCAGCCAAGACCGACTTCCTGGCCAACATGACCCACGAGCTGCGCACCCCACTCACCGCCATCGTCGGCTTTGCCGGCGTCCTGCGCGACTCGCCCTCGATCTCCGAACGGGACGCGCGCCACGCCGGCCTGATCCACGACGCCTCGAAGACCCTGCTGGGCGTCGTCGGCGACGTGCTCGACTTCTCCAAGCTGGAGGCCGGCGGGTTCGAGCTGGACCCTGCGCCGTTCGACCCCGCCGCTACCGTGCGCTCGGCCGCCGAGATCGTCGCCGAGCAGGCGTTCGCCAAGGGTCTGGCGCTCACCACCTACATCGCCGAGCCGCCGCCGAGCCTGGTGGGCGATGCGCCACGCCTGCGCCAGGTGCTGCTGAATTTCCTCTCCAACGCCGTCAAGTTCACCCGCGAGGGCGGCGTGGACCTGATCCTGACCCAGAGCCTCCTGGGCGAGCTTTGCCGGCTGCGGGTGGAGGTGATCGACACCGGCATCGGCATCGAGCAGGCCCACATCGGCGCCCTGTTCAACCGCTTCACCCAGGCCGACGCCTCGGTCTCGCGCCAGTTCGGCGGCACGGGCCTGGGGCTGGCGATCTCCAAGCAGATCGTCGAGGCCATGGGCGGACGCATCGGGGCCGCCAGCGTGATCGGCAAGGGCTCGACCTTCTGGTTCGAGCTCGACCTGCCGGTGGCCGCAGAGGGCGCCGCGCGCGCCGAGCCAAAGGCCGCCGGCGCGGCCCTCGACCGGCCGATCCGCGCCCTGGTGGTCGAGGACAACGCCGTCAACCGCGAGCTGATCGCCACCCTCCTCAGCCCCTTCGGCATCGAGATCGACACGGCCTGCGACGGCGCCGAGGCGGTGGAGGCCGTGGGCCGCGGCCGCTACGACATCATCCTGATGGACGTGCAGATGCCGGTGATGGACGGCCTGACCGCGACGCGGCGCATCCGCGCGCTCGCCGACCGCGAGGCCGCCCGCACCCCGATCATCGCCATGACCGCCAACGTCCTGCCCGAACAGGTCGCCCGCTGCCGCGAGGCCGGCATGGACGACCACATCGGCAAGCCGATCAACCTGCCGCAGCTGCTGGAAGCCCTGGACCGCTGGACCACCCCGGTCGACGACGGCGACGCCGGACAGCAGACCGACGCCTCGGCATAGAGGCCGTCCACGACCAGCCCCGTGGCTGCGCCATGACCGGCGGGAAGCTAGACCTTAGGTTGCAAGACCCTAGCGCGGCGCGGGCGGCGGCAGCGTCCCGGCCTCGGCCAGGATCTTCATATTGGCCATGCCCCGCTCGAAGGCGGTCCGCCGGCGCTGCATCTCCGCGGCCTTGGCCGCGTCGTCGCCGGGGATACCGGAGTTGTCGTACATCAGGGTGTAGACGATCCGCGAGGTCTTGGCCGTGACCGGCCGGGCCTCCAGCGTGCCGTGATAGAGGTTGTAGGGGCGGCCCTCGTAGACCGGCTGGGTGTAGCTGTAGGAAAGCTCGGTCTTGCCCACCAGGATCTCGCGCCCGACGGTGCGCACCGCGCCCACTTCGCCCTCCTTGCCCGAGGTGATCTTGCAGCCCGCCGGGATCTGCAGCCACTCGGCGATGTCGCAATATTTGCCGATCCGCTTCCAGACCTCGGCGGCCGGCCGGTTCACGTCGATCTGCATGGGAATGGTCACATAGTTCGGTGCCTCGATCGCCAGCTTCGGCGGCGACGGCGGTTGGGCCGACCCCGACCCGGCGACAGCGGCGGCGGAAACCGCCACGGCGGCGAACACAATGGCTTTCATGAAATAGTCCTCCCTCAATCGGCGAAGCCTAGCATGGCGCCGGCCGGGCGCCTCAAGCCCTGAGCCCCGAGAGGCGGCGTCACCCAACCGTCGCCGGATGGTGGCGCCACAGCCGCATAAGTTTCACCGGCCTGTCGGGGATGCACCCTAGGTTGTGCGCCGCGTCGCCGACCCGGCGGCAGGAACGAAGGAGCTCCTCCCATGAAGCTTATCGCCCTCACCCTCATCGCTGCCGGCGCGCTCGCCGCCGCCGGCCCCATCCAAGCCCAGGCCCAGACGGACACCATGACGGTCCACGTCGATGATCTGAACCTCACCTCGACCCGCGGCGCCGCCATCGCCCTGCAACGTGTCGACCAAGCCGCCCGCGTCTTCTGCGACAGCGACGCCTGGCAAGGCCTCGCCCGGGCCACCGCCTCGGCCAAATGCCGCGGCGAGATGAAGCGCAAGGCGGTCGCCCAGATCGGCGCGCCCCTGGTCACCGCCCTCTACGAAAAGACCGACCTGCCGCTCTCGCTGGCGGCCAGGTAAGGCCGGGCCAGGGCGGTGCGGCGCCTCAGCGCGCCGCGCCGCCCCGGATCAGCTCGACCTGGGAGCCGGCCACCTGGCGGACCTCGCAGACGCCCTCCCAGTCCGGCATGTGCGCCACGTGCAGGTCCATGAAGTCGCGCGCGCTGGCGACGGCCGCCGCCATGTCCGGCAGCTCGAACAGTGCAAAGCCGCCGATCACCTCCTTGGTCTCGGCGAACGGCCCGTCGGTCACCACCAGTTTGCGCTTCCGGATGGCCACCTCGACGGCCGCATCACGCGGCATGAGCCCGGCGTCGGCGATCATCCGGCCGGCCGACACCTCCCGCAGGGCCATGGCGTGCATGGCCTCCATCAGGGCCGGGGTCGGCGTCCCGGCGCCGCCGCTCTTGATGATGAACATGAACCGCATGGGTCTCTCCTGAAGGACGCGCGAGCCGCGCCGGAACCCCGAGGACGGATGGCGCCTCAGCGGGCCGACATTTTTATCTTAGCCCCGCTCGGTGTCCCGTGCGGCGCTCCATCCCGGCCGCTTGGCCAGCCGGTTCATCGCCCGCCGCAACGGCGCGGCCTGCCTCCGCGTCGCCGCCCGCCTTGTCGATATCGGATTGACGGAACGACGTCGGACGAACAGCGTATTCTCAGGGGATGAGCGAAGGTGATCGGCCGTCCTCTGGGCGCCGCATGGCGGACGCCGGCAACATCACCTGACGGGGAGGCATCATGACCATTTATTGCAAGCAGGCCGGGCAAACCGGCCGGATGGCGCTCGCCGCGCTGGCGGCCCTGGCGCTGGCAGCGGGGGCGAGCGGCGCCGCGGCGGCCGACGCGAAGGGGAAGGCGGCATCCATCGAAGGCGTCTGGAAGGTGACCAACGTCGAGATTACCGGGGCTAATCCGCTGAGCGTCCCACACCCGCAACAGAGCCTCTACATCTTCACGCGCGGGCACTACGCCAACGTCCAGGAGACCGGCGAAAAGCCGCGCACTGCCTCGCCGACGCTCAAGGAGCCCGGTAAGCCCACTGACGCCGAGAAGATCGCCCGGTACGACGAGTGGGCGCCCTTCGGCGCCCAGGCCGGGACCTATGCGGTGAAGGGCGCCAAGCTGACCCGCACGCCGATCGTCGCCAAGGGCGTCGCCGCCGTGACGGCGGGCGCCTACGACGCCGACATGAAACTCACGGCGAGTTCCCTGGTGCTGACGACCCACGCCGCAGCGGGCCAGCCGGCCCGCGAGCAGACGCTAACCCTCACTCGGGTGAAGTAGAGCGACCCGGCGGAGGGCCGCGCGCGCCTCTCTCCGCCTCCTCCACTCCGCTCATCCCCGCGAAAGCGGGGATGAGCGGATTAAGGGGAAAACTCGTGAGAAGGCGCCCGTCGGACAGACCGAGCCATAGATCTCATGGCGGCCCGTTTGCCTGCCGGCCTCAACATGCGCCCCACAGCCACTCGACCTAGGCGCGAGTTGGGCATTAGATCGCGCAGGGAGGGGCGCCCATGGACCGCAGGGACTTTGACGATGTCGTTCAGCGGGCCGCGCGCAAGACGTGGCGGGCGGCGCACGGGTCCGGCCCCGTGCTCAGCATTCGATATCCTCACGGCGCGATCGAGGACGCCGGCAAGGCCTTCTGGCCGCTTGAGAAGGTGGAGCAGACCGCCCACGCCCTGGGTGTCCCGCTGAAGCTGACCGGCGGCGGCTATGGCTGCATCGACTTCGATTTCTCGACGGACGGAACCTCGCAGGAGGCGCTCGAGGCGCTGGTCGAGACTCCGGACTTCATCCGCGCCCTCAACGAGACGCCGGCGACGGTGGTCAGCATCCGAAGAACCACCCGGCCAAAGGACTTCGAGCGCTGCGCCGAACAGCCGATCTACGTCTTCACCAACCGCAACCCGGACCGGTTTTCCCACTTTGGCGAAGAAGCGCTGCAGACGGTCAGCAGCGCCATCTACCTCGTGGACCGGCCAGTGACGGCCGCCAAGCGCGGCCGCAGTGCGGACTTCTGGTTGGGAGGGCCGCGGAAGCCTGGCTTTCGGCTGGCCCGCAAGGGGACGCCAGACGAGATCGCCGCGGAGGCGGCCAAGGGCGCGCAGGGACTCCTGCTCTGCGTCCACGGGATCTCGACGTCGTTTGCGTCGGGGCTGCTGGGGACGGCCAAGCTTGCCGACAAACTCGAAGCCGACAAGCTGGGGTTCAGCGCCTGCCTCTTCAGCTGGCCGGCGGACGGTAATCCGGTCAAGGACTACGACGCCATCGCCCGTAGCGGCGCGAACAGCGAGGCGCCCCTCGCCTCGACGCTCGCCACCCTGGGCAAGACGGCCAAGCCGGTTCACGTCCTGGCGCACAGCCACGGGAACCAGCTGCTGCTCCGCGCGGCCAAAGAGCTGCTGAAATCGAAGACGCCGCTCGCGGCCACGTTCAAGTCGGCGCTGCTGGTGGCGGCCGACGTCGACCACAGATTCATGCAGAACAACCTGCCCGACCTGATGGCGGTGTTCGGCCAGGCGGCGCTCTACTTCTGCAGCCGCGACATCGCGCTGAAGCTGTCCGGCCGGAAGTTCCAAGCTGAGCGGGCGGGCGCCGTGGCCATCGGTACCGGCCGCCTGAAGGTCGATAGCATAAACGTCGACCACATCGTCAGCATCAAACGCGGATGGGGCCATTCCTATCACGAGGACACCGAGCCGATGGCCAACGACATGTACTACGCCTTGCAAGGCGTTCCGGCCGGCACGCGATTTGGCTTGGCCGACGGCGGCCGTCCGGGCCTGTTTGTCTTCGGTGGCCAGCGCGATGCGGCCTGATGGACTGGCGTTGATACGGTCGGTCCGTCTACGGCCTCAACGGCCAGGCCCCGCCATAGGCCTCACCTATTCATTCGGGGATTCCGACGATGAAAGCCTACCTGGTCCTCGATCTGACCGTTCACGACCTGCCGGGCTTCATGCCCTACGCCGAGGCCATCCCGGCGTTCATCGGGAAACACGCCGGCCAGTACATCGTCCGCGGCGTTCAACCGACGCTGATGGAAGGCGACTGGAGCCCCGACCGGCTCGTGGTGATCGAATTCCCCGCCCGCGAAAACGCCGAGGCCTTCCTGAACGACCCGGCGTGCCAGGATCTGTTCCGGGTCCGCCATGAGACGACGACGAGCAAGCTGGTGCTCGTGGACGGGTGTTCCTAGATGCGGCGACGCGTCTTCGGACAGACCGAGCCATGGAAATCGCTCTCGCCTCCACAAACCCGCTCATCCCCGCGAAGGGTACCCATCCGGTGACGGCCGCCTAGCGCAGGGCTGAGCTGGCGGTTCAAGCTGCGGTGCTAAGGACGTCCTTAGTCACAGTGTTAGCGGCGCAGCATGACGTATTCAGGCTTGGTGGTGGGGCCGGAGCGGCGTCGCCGGTGGACTGAGGATCAGAAGCTTTCGATCCTGGCGGCAGCGTTTGCGCCCGGTGCCCTTTGTCGCTTAGGCTCGCAGGCTCGCATCTGCTGTGAGATTTGAGGGCGAGAGGTGCCTGACGGCGGCCTGTCTACTCGTCTTTCTTGAGGAGCTGTGAGAGCGACTCGACGCCCTCCTTCTCCAAGAGCGTGCTCAGCTTGGCGTCAGAGCGAGTCCCTGCTCCGAAGTCCTCGCCGTACGTATCGCGCAACGTCCCGACGAGGGTGTTGCCGTGCTTCTGGCTGATGCGCCCGTCGGCGTCGCGGTGACGTCCGTCAAGGCCTGACTGCTTGGGCATGGGGGAGATGCTCCAAAGGAATCGACTCCAAATTGAGCCAATCAACCTCTAGCAAAGAACGGAACATATGTCGAACGGACGCTCCCCCTAGATCCCGGTTTTCGCGGCTCGCGAACCCGGGATGACACCCTTGGCGGGCGTCACTCCGCCGGCATCTCGTTCGCCGCCTTGTTCACCTGCATCTTCTCGAACGCCGCCCACACCCCGTCATTGCCGTGCCACTGCCCGCGGGTCGCCGCCTTCGAATACTCCGTCGACCGCGCCTCGAAGAAGTTCGCGTGTTCCACGCCACTCAGCATCGACTGCAGCCAGGGCAGCGGGTTTTCCCTCGCGCCATAGACTTCCGGCAGCTGCAGCTGGCGCAGGCGCCAGTCGGCGATGAAGCGGATGTATTTCTTGATGTCCTCGGGCGTCATGCCCTCGATCTCGCCGGCCTCGAAGGCCAGGTCGATGAACTTGTCCTCCAGGCCGACCACGGTCTTGCAGCAGTCGACGATGTCGTCGGCGACGGACTTGGTCACCACGCCGGTCTCGGCGTTAAAGGCGTGGTAGAGTTTGACGATCCCCTCGCAATGCAGGCTCTCGTCGCGGACGCTCCAGCTGACGATCTGGCCCATGCCCTTCATCTTGTTGTGGCGTGGGAAGTTCATCAGCATGGCGAAGCTGGCGAACAGCTGCAGCCCCTCGGTGAAGCCGCCGAACATGGCGAGCGTCCGGGCGATGTCGGCGTTCGTCTCGACGCCGAAGCGCTGCATGTAGTCGTGCTTGTCGCGCATCGCCTGGAATTCCAGGAAGGCGGTGAACTCCGCGTCCGGCATGCCGATGGTCTCGAGCAGTAGGGCGTAGGCGGCGATGTGGATCGTCTCCATGTTGGAGAACGAGGCCAGCATCATCTTCACTTCGGTCGGTTTGAAGACGCGGGCGTAGCGCTCCATGTAGTTGTCGTTCACCTCGACGTCGGACTGGGTGAAGAAGCGGAAGATCTGGGTGAGCAGATTGCGTTCTTTGTCGTTGAGCTTGGTGGCCCAGTCCTTCAGGTCCTCGCCCAGCGGCACCTCTTCCGGCATCCAGTGGACCTGCTGCTGGCGCTTCCAGAAGTCGTAGGCCCAGGGGTAGCGGAACGGCTTGTAGGCGGCCGAAGGCGTGAGCAGGCCGGGTAGGGTGCGGATGTTGGAGGCTGTTGGCTTGTTCATCGCACGCGCCTTGTCGAATATGGTTTCGTCCGAGTTAACGTGACGCAAGATGTAGTGGTCGGCAAGCGGCGCTACGCCGCATGTTGCGTTTATCCACGAGGTTGTGATGAGCGGTGGATATGTCCTCTACGGGGCTCCTGGCTCCGGTTCCGTGACGGTCGAGGCGGCGTTGACCCTGATCGGCGCGCCCTGGCGGCTTGAGGACGCGGCGAGCTGGAAGGACGTGACCGACAGCGCGGAGATGGCGCGGGTGAACCCCATGCGCCAGGTGCCGGCCCTGGTCCTGCCCTCCGGCGAACTGATGACCGAGAGCGCGGCGATCCTCACGTGGCTCGCCGACAGCCATCCGGCCGCGGGCCTGGCGCCGGGCCTCGAGTCGCCGATGCGGCCGCGGTTCCTACGCTGGATGGCCTTCATCTCCGCCCAGATCTACGCCCTCTACTGGGTGCGCGACGTGCCGGGCCGGTTGGCTGAGGGCGCGGCAAACGAGGCGCTGATCAAGGACCGCACGCTGGCGCGCATCGCCGACTGCTACCGGGTCATGGACGCCCAGGTGAAGCCCGCGGGCCGCTTCCTGCTGGGCGACGAGCTCTCGGCGCTCGACCTCTACCTGGCCGTGGTGTCCCGCTGGGGCCCGCGCCGCAAGGGCTTCTACGCCGCCGCGCCGGGCCTCGCCGCCGCCGTGCGCGCCGTCGATTCGGAGCCCCGCCTGGCCGCCCTCTGGGCCGCGCGATTCCCGTTCAACGAGGGCTGGGAAGGCTAGCGCCGCCTCCTCTCCCCCGACGCGCAGCGCGAGGGGAGAGGGTGGGGTGAGGGTCGGCTGGGGGGCTGCCCCTCTCCCTACCCTCTCCCCTCAGACTTCGTCTCGGGGGCGAGGTGGTGGACGCGGCTAGGAGCCCGGCCGGATGGACAGCGAGAATGCCACCATCGAGTCGGAGCCGGGGTCGACGCCGAACAGCATGTTCTGGCCCTTCACCTCGCGGTGGATATAGCCGAGCGAGGTCTGCATGGCGCCCTTGCGCCAGCCCACGCCGACCTGGGCGTCGCCGATCAGGGTGGAGGTGGCGTCGGTGGAGAGGCCGGCGCGGTCCCAGCCGCCGTCGCCGTGCAGCATGTTGAGGCCCACCGCGCGGCCGCTGGCGGCGGCGAACAGGTACCAGCGGCCCTTGTCGCCGAAGGCCGAGCCGTCGCGCACGCCCATGGAATTCAGGCGTTGCTTGAGGCTGGCGTCGCCTTGCATCAGGCGCAGCGTCGCCCCGGCCTCGGCCGAGCCGCCGAAGCTGGTCATGCCGAGGCCGGCGTGCGGGGTCAGGTCCACGCCGAAGCCCCGGCCGTCGAAGGCGATCGCCGCCGGCCAGTCGCGGGTGACCGCGACCTCATAAGCGCTGGGATCGTACTGTCCGTGGCCGAGGTTCAGCGGCAGGCCCATCGGCGTGCGCAGCGTCCCGCCGACGCTGACCCTTAAGGTGTCCACCGGGCCGCCGCCGGAGCCGGCCGGCGTCAGCAGGGTCTCGCCGGTCATCCAGCGCACCAGGCCCTGGCCGGGCTCATAGGTCTCGTGGTCAATCAGCCGGCCGATCGGATCGACCGAGGCGGTCTCGCCGCGCGGGGCGAAGGCGGCGCCGTTCAGGATCGCCAGCGCCGCGACCGGGTCGTCCCGGCTCCCCCTCGACTGGATTGGGGCGGGCTGGATCTGGGTGGAAAGCGGTGGCAGGCCGGTCAGGGATTGCGCGCTCGCGGCGGTCGCCGCGGCGCAGGTCAGGACGGTGGCCAGGACAGCCAGCGGCCGCATGATCTCGTCTCCCCAGTCCGCAGTCCCAGGCGTGCGGCCCATCGCCTCAGCGATAGAGCGCCAGCCGCCCTGCGGTTCCCCACAAGCAGCCTAGGCACGGGCCCAGGCTTTCGCGAGTCAATTCTAGGGCTTGCAAAATCCGTGCCGCGCGGCCGCGCAACTGCACGTTTTTCGGCCGGATCCGCGCCGGGTGCGTGCTAGCCTACTGGCAGGCGAGGCATTCCTCGTAGTCGGTCTTGGCCACGCCCGACATGTCGACCGCCGCGTGGGTCTCGCCCCCCGCGTGGCTCGCCCGCTGCACGGACTTGGACCGCAGGTAGTAGAGCGACTTGCACCCCCGCTCCCACGCCTGCCAGTGGAGCATGTGCAGGTCCCACTTATCGACATCGCCCGGCAGGAAGATGTTGATCGACTGGCTCTGGCAGATGTCCGGCTGCCGGTCCGCCGCCAACTCCACCACCCAGCGCTGGTCGATCTCGAAGGCGGTCTTGTAGATATCCTTCTCGTCCTGGGTGAGCACGTCGAGATGCTGCACCGAGCCCTCGTTCTGCAGGATCGAGTCCCAGGTCGCCGGCGTATTGGCGCCCTTCTCCTCCAGCAGCTGCTCGAGGAACGGGTTGCGCACCGCGAAC
>NZ_DATAPY010000099.1:0-60959 GCF_036264965.1 Phenylobacterium sp. | reverse complement strand
AGGATCAGCTGCAGCAATTCCTTGAAGGAATAGACGCCGGGACCGCCCAATTCATAAGTGCGGCCATCCTGGCGCGACAGCGCCACCTGGATGGCCTGGGCCACGTCGCCCACAAAGACCGGCTGGAAGCGGGTATGGCCGCCGCCGATCAGGGGCAGCGCCGGCGCGGTCGCGGCCATGCCGGCGAAGCGGTTGAAGAAATCGTCCTCCGGACCGAACACCACCGACGGGCGCAGGATCACGGCGTCCGGATAGACCGCGCGGACGGCCGCCTCGCCTTCGGCCTTGGTGCGGGCGTACTTGGACTCCGACTCCGCGTTGGCCCCGAGCGCCGACATATGGACCAGCCGCGTCACGCCCTCGGCCTTCGCCGCCTCGGCGACGTTCTTCGCGCCCATGACGTGCAGCGCCTGGAAACCCTGGCGGCCGATCTCGTAGGCCACCGCCACCAGGTTCACCGCCGCCTGCGCGCCCACGAGCGCGCGGCGCAGCGACGCGGGGTTGCGGACATTGGCCTGGACGATGTCAATCTGGCCCACGTCGCCGTGCAGCCGCATGGCGTAGGCCTTGGCCGGATTGCGCACGGCGACCCGAATCCGCCAGCCGGTCTTGGCGAGCTGGCGCACGGCCTGCGCGCCGATGAAGCCGGATCCGCCGAAGACGGTGACGAGGTTCTGCATGAGGGATGCGGATAGACGATGCCGCGCCCTGCTGCAATCCGCCGCCGTCCCTGGCGTTCACGGGGCCGTTGACCGCCGCAAGGCGGGGCTTTAAGGAAGCCGGCTCGCGCGATCCGACGGATCGGGCCCAGGTGGCGGAATTGGTAGACGCGCTGGCTTCAGGTGCCAGTGGCTTAACGGCCGTGAAGGTTCGAGTCCTTTCCTGGGCACCATCGGTGCCTCGTAAGCGCAACAAGGGCGGCTCCCTCACGGGGACCGCCCTTTTTCGATGCAGATAACGGCGCTTTGTACCGACGCGCCCTCAGGCTCTCTATATGAAGAGCTCGGACGATAGGCGGAGGGCTTCTTGAAGAAGGCGGCGACATTCCTGCATCAGGGCGACCTGCCGGCCGGCGCGCTGGCCGGCGCGACCGTGGTCGCCGTCGATTCGGAGACCATGGGCCTGCGCCTGGGCCGCGACCCGCTCTGCGTGGTCCAGCTCTCCGACGGCAATGGCGAGGCCCATGTGGTTCAGCTCGACCGCTCGACCTATGACGCGCCGAACCTGAAGCGCCTGCTCACCGACCCGGCCGTGCTGAAGCTCTTCCACTTCGGCCGCTTTGATATCGCCATGTTCTGGTTGCATCTGGGCGTGGTGACCGCCCCCGTCTACTGCACCAAGATCGCCTCCAAGCTGGCGCGCACCTACACCGACCGCCACGGCCTGAAGGACGTCACCAAGGAACTCCTCGGGATCGACCTTTCCAAGGCCCAGCAGAGCTCGGACTGGGGGCAGGGCGCGCTCAGCGAGGATCAGGTCGCCTACGCCGCCTCCGACGTCCTGCACCTGCACGCCCTGCGCGAACGCCTCGACGAGATGCTGGTCCGCGAGGGCCGCGACGGCTTGGCCCGCGCCTGTTTCAACTTCCTGCCGCACCGCGCCCAGCTGGACGTGGCCGGCTGGGAAGACGTCGACATCTTCGCCCACAGCTGAACCATGAGCGCGGTTTCCGACATCCCCGCGCCCGCCACGCCGTCCGGTGGGGCGTCGCGTCGGGTCTCGATCCAGCGCTGGCGCCAGCGTTCGCGGGTGATCGGCGCCTTGCGCGTGGTCCTGCCGGCGCTGATCGGGGTGATCCTGCTGGGGCTCGGAACCTCGGTGGTGATCAACGCGATCACCTCGCGCCGCGCGCCGGCCAACGACTCCGCGGCGCCGATCCGTCTGGTGAACCCGCACTTCGTCGGGCGGGATTCCAAGGGCAAGCCGTACCTCCTGACCTCGGTCACCGCCACGCGGGACCCGCAGAACTATCAGCGGGTCTTCCTCGATCGGCCGACCCTGACCCTCGACACGGACGGACCCGATCCGGTGCACATCACCAGCGGCGCCGGCATCTTCCACGAAGACACCGGCAAGCTGGAAGTGAGCAAGGGCGTGCGAATATCCGGCGCCCGCGGCGCCTTTGACACAGACTCCTCGCTTTTCGACACGAAGACCCAAGAATTGGTCGGTTCAGCCGCCGTTCAGGGCGCAGGGTCGCTTGGAGAAATCCAAGCGAAGTCCTATGGCGTCTATGACAACGGCGCGCGCATGGTCTTCACAGGCGCGGTACACTCGCGCCTGCAACCGAAGTGAGGCTGAGCCTGCCGATGAAAAGCCTGATCGCAATCGCGGCGTTGGCGGCGGCGCTGGCGGCGCAGCCCGCGGCAGCCCAGCCCGCGCCAGCGCAAGCCGCGGCGGCGCAGAAGCCGGCGAGCAGCAACTCCAAGGCGCCGGTCGACATCACCGCCGACCAGGCCGAGATGCACAACAACGACTGCGAGTACGTCTACACCGGCTCGGCCGAGGCCTTGCAGGAGACCTCGCGCCTGCGCGCCGATGTGCTGATCGCGCACATGGAGAAGAAGGCCAAGGCCAAGGCCGCGAGCGCCAGCGACACGACGAACAGCAGCTGCGGCGACCTGATCAGCGTCGAGGGCAAGGGCCACGTTTACTACATGGCCGGCGACGGCCGGCGCGTGCACGGCGACAACGCCTTCTATGAAGCGACGAACAAGACCGTCACCGTCACCGGCGACGTCACGGCGGTCGACGCCAGCAACAACGTCATGCGCGGGACCAAGATGGTCTACAACACCGACACCGGCGAAGGTCACGTCGAGGGCGGCGGCAAGGGTCCCACCGCCAAGAACCGGCCGCGCGGCGTGTTCTATCCCAAGGACAGCGATCAGAACGGCGCCCAAGCTGGCGACAAGGCGGCCGACCAGGGCCAGGCGGGCAAGACCAAGAAAGCCGCCAAATGATCGGCGGCCGGGGCAGGTGAACGGGTGAAGGTCGAAAAGTTCGGGACGGCCCCCGGCATGGCCGGCGCAGGCCTCGTCGTCGACAACATCGGCAAGTCGTTCCGCGGCCGTCCGGTGGTGAAGGGCGTCAGCCTGCGCCTGGCTCGCGGCGAGGTGGCCGGCCTGCTGGGCCCCAACGGCGCCGGCAAGACCACCTGCTTCTATATGATCACCGGCCTGATCGCCGCCGACTATGGCGCGATCTACCTCGACGGCGAGAACATCACCGCCCAGCCTATGTACCAGCGCGCCCGCATGGGCGTGGGCTACCTGCCGCAGGAAACCTCGATCTTCCGCGGCATGAGCGTCGGCGAGAACGTCATGGCGGTGGTCGAGCTGCGCGAACGTGACCGCAAACGCGCCCGCGCCCTGGTCACCGAACTCCTCGAAGAGCTGCACATCGAGCACCTGCGCAACGCGCCCGCCATTTCGCTGTCGGGCGGGGAGCGCCGCCGCGTCGAGATCGCCCGCGCGCTGGCGTCGGAGCCGTCCTTCATGCTGCTGGACGAGCCCTTCGCCGGCATCGACCCCCTGGCCATCGCCGACATCCGCGAGGTCATCGCCTACCTGAAGCGCCGCGGCATCGGCATCCTGATCACCGACCACAATGTCCGCGAGACGCTCGACATCATCGACCGCGCCTCGATCATCCACGCCGGCGAGGTGCTGTTCGAAGGCGCCCCCAGCGAGATCGTCGACGATCCGGAAGTCCGCCGCGTCTACCTGGGCGACACCTTCGCCTGAGGCGAACCCCCAATCTGCACTAAGCTCTGTCATTCCGGCCGAAAGCCCGCGTTTGCGGGCTGTAGAGCCGGGACCCAGGGGCAACCGCACAGCCTGAACCCCTGGGTCCCGGCTCTCCGCTTCGCTGCGGCCGGGATGACGGGGCTTTTATGTGATTGAATACCGGTTTCGGGGGATCTCACGATGCAGCGCAGAACCATCATCATCGCCATCGCCGCGGCGGCGTTTGCGCTCGCTGCGCCGGCCCTGGCCGCCGACAAGACCCTTGAGGCCGACAAGGCCTTTCCCTACCTGGCGGCCTATCTGAAGCTGCCGCTCGCCGAGCGGAACCACTTCACCATGGCCTACTACCTGCACTTAGGCGCTGAGCCCCTGAAGGCGCCGGCCTGGCTGGTGGAGGGCGCCAAACGCACGCCGCTTTCGCTGCGCGCCGACGGCAAGGTCGAGCGCCTGCCGGACCTGGCCCAGCTGGAGCACGGCCAGCTCGAGATCGGCATCGATGCGGCCACCAAGATCAACAACGTCCTGGGCGTCGAGCCGCTGCTCGCGCCCGCCACGGACCTCGACGCCCACGAACTCGCCGTCGCCATCGCCCAGGCGGCCGTGGGCTCACGCAAGGCGGTCGGCGTGATGGCCATGGCCATGCCGAAACTGACCAACGTCGGCTTCGTCGGCGTCCCCTCCGGCGAGGTCGAATTCGCCGACGGCCACAAGGCCCCGCTGCCGCTGGTCAAGGGCGTGCCGACCTACACCCCCGAGGCTCAGCCCAACGCCACGCGCATCCACTTGCCCGCCGTCCCGCGCAAACTGGATATGGGCTAAGGCGCTACGCCCGGCTGTCCGCGCCAGCCCATCTCGCCCATCTTCTCGGTCATCGCCTTGCGGTAGCGGGCGCGCAGCACCGCCGGGCGCTCGGGATAGCGCTCGTCCAGGAAGTCGGCGTCCTTCACCCGGTCGGTGCGGAAGCTGCGGAAGTCGGTGCGCAGCTCGCACCAGGTGATGATCAGCCGCACCGTCTCGTGATAGCCGACCGCGAAGGGCCAGACCGTGCGGAGGCTGACCCGCTCTTGCTCGTCCGAGTAGTGCAGGGTGATCTTGCGCCCGCTGCGGATCGCCTGGCGCACCTGGGCCATGTCCAGCCCGTCGGGGGCCACGTTCCATCGCACCGCCGCCCGCGCCGAGGGCTCCAGCGCAAACGGCCGCAGGCGTTCGGGCACCGCAGCCCCGATCTTGGCGATCAGGTCCTGGGCGGCCCGCGCCAGCGCCGGATCGCCGCGGCCCATCACCCACTGGGCGCCCAGCACCGCGGCCTCGATCTCGTCCGGCGTCAGCATCAGCGGCGGCAGGTCGAAGCCGCCGTCCAGCACATAGCCCACGCCCGCCTCGCCGCGGATCGGCACCCGCTGGCCGATCAGGTCGGCGATGTCGCGATAGATGGTCCGCTTCGACGTCTCCAGCTCGACGGCGATGGCGTCGGCGGTCACCGGGCGTCGCGTGCGGCGCAGCACCTGGATGATCTGGAACAGCCGGTCCGCGCGCCGCATCGGTAAAGACCCGTCCTGCCAAGTTGCTGACAGGGTAGCCGCCTCTCCCGCGCGAAGCGAGAGGGAGAGGAGAAGTTCGCGGCATTAACCAATCGGTGGCGTTCGACTGGCTAAGGTTGAAAGCAAGAAACAGGCCAGTGGGCTTGGAGGGGGCGATTTTGGCGCTCAGCGCGCGTCTTGAGATTCGGCAGGGCCAGGGTCTGGTCATCACGCCGCAGCTGCAGCAGGCGATCAAGCTGCTGCAGTTGTCGAATCTTGAGCTCGACGCCTATGTCGACGCCGAGCTGGAAAAGAACCCGCTCCTGCAGCGCGACGAACGCGACGCCGAGCCCGACGCCGAGGCGCCCATCGAGGCCGCCGCCGATCTTTCCACCGACCGCATGGACGACGCCGGGGCCCGCGCCGAGCTGGACGCGACGCACGACGAAAGCTCGCCCGGCGAAATGGCCACCGGCGACGCCGACCATCCCATGGGCGCAGCCGACGCCGGCGCCTCCATCGACTGGTCCAAGGCCAGCCGCGGCGGCTCCTTCGAGGGCGACTCGGAAGGCCTGGAGGGCGCGCTCACCCAAGAGAAATCCCTGCAGGAATTCCTCCACGACCAGCTTGCCGCCGCCGGTCTTGCGGGCGCCGAGGCCGCCGCCGCCTTGGTGCTGATCGACGCGGTGGACGAGGGCGGCTACCTGCGCGCCGATCTGGCCGAGGTCGCCGAACGCCTGAGCTGCCCGGTCGAGATGCTGGAACGCGTGCTCACCGTCATCCAGGGCTTCGAGCCGGTGGGCGTCGCCGCCCGCGACGTGCCGGAATGCCTGGCGATCCAGCTCAAGGACAAGAACCGCTATGACCCGGCCATGGCGGCCCTGCTCGACAACCTGCACCTGCTCGCCAAGCGCGACATGCCCGCGTTGAAGCGCGCCTGTGGTGTCGACTACGAGGACCTGCGCGAGATGGTGGCCGAGCTGCGCGCGCTCACGCCGCGTCCCGGCGCGGCCTTCGGCGGCGAGCCGGCCCAGACCGTGGTCCCCGACGTCTACGTCCGCGAGGGCCTGGGCGGCCTGTGGCTCGTCGAGCTGAATTCGGAGACCCTGCCGCGCCTGCTGGTCGACCAGCGCTATCACGCCCGCGTCAGCGCCTCGGCCCGCACCGACCAGGAGAAGACCTTCGTCACCGACTGCCTGGCCCAGGCCAGCTGGCTGGTGAAGAGCCTCGACCAGCGGGCCAAGACCATCCTCAAGGTCTCCTCGGAGATCGTGCGCCAGCAGGACGGCTTCCTGGCCTATGGCGTCGAGCACCTGCGCCCGCTGAACCTGAAGACCGTGGCCGACGCCATCGGCATGCACGAGTCCACCGTCAGCCGGGTGACCTCCAACAAATACCTGGCCACCCCGCGCGGCGTCTTCGAGATGAAGTTCTTCTTCACCTCGGCCATCCAGGCCACCGAAGGCGGCGACGCCCACTCCGCCGAGAGCGTGCGCCACAAGATCAAGCAACTCATCGACACCGAGGCCTCCGAGCGCGATGTCCATTCCGACGACGCCATCGTCGACATCCTCAAGGAAGCCGGCGTCGACATCGCCCGCCGCACCGTCGCCAAATACCGCGAAGCCATGCGCATCCCGTCCTCGGTCGAGCGCCGCCGCCGGCTCAAAGAGACGGCGTGAATCAGAGCGCGGCAGATAACCGCGTTCACCTCCAGGTTAGTTGACACCTTCCCCGGCCCGGCGCGTTGATCTTCACATGCAAGTCCAAGTCACCGGCAAACATGTCGACGTCGGCGAGGCCCTGCGTACGCGGGTCTCCGACGAACTCTCCTCCAGCATTGGCAAATATTTCGACCGCGAGGGCGGCGGCGCCGACGTGGTGGTCAGCCGAGAGGGCTACGCCTTCAAGGTGGACTGCGCGGTCACGCTCGCTTCAGGCCGGCAGTTGACCACCCAGGGCGTCGGCGGCGACGCCCACCTGGCCTTCGACGCGGCGATCCTGAAGCTGCAGAAACGCATCCGCCGCTACAAGAACCGGCTGAAGGACCACCACCCCCAGGCGCTGGCCCGCCAGGCGGAGACGGCGGCCTACTACGTCCTGCAGGCGTCGGACGACGGGCCCGAAGAGGACGACTACGACGGCCAGCCCGAGACCTTCCCCGAGCCGATGATCATCGCCGAGACCGAGACCCCGCTCGGGACCATGACCGTTTCCATGGCGGTGCTGGAACTCGACCTGACCGAATCTCAAACAATCGTGTTTCGAAATGCTGCGCATGGCGGATTGTCGGTGGTATATCGCCGCCCCGACGGCAACATCGGCTGGATCGACCCCGAGCGCACCAGGGCGAACGGGGCGGGAACCGTAGAGGCCTAGACGGGTTTCGATCCGACGTCTGGGAGCGGTTCGTCAGGGGGGCGGGCCGCCGTTCAACGCGAGTTTCTTGAAGAAGACATCCATGCAGATCGGCGAACTTCTGGATCGCAGCGCGATCTCTTTGCGCGTGAGCGCCAGCGACAAGCGCAAGGCGCTGGCGGTGATCGCCGAAATCGCGGCGCGCAATTTCGGCCTCGACGCCGGCCATGTCCTCGACGCCCTGTGCGAGCGTGAACAGGCGGGCTCCACCGGTGTCGGTCACGGCGTGGCCGCGCCGCACGCCCGCGTTGCCGGCCTCACGCGACTGCGCGGCGTCTTCGTCCGCCTGGAACAACCGGTGGACTTCGGGTCGGTGGACGATCAGCCCGTGGACCTGATCTTCGCGCTCTTCGCGCCCAAGGAAGCTGCCGGCGTCGAGCATCTGCGCGCGCTGGCCCGCGTCAGCCGCATCCTACGTCAGGCAGACCTGCGTCAGCAGCTGCGCCAGGCCCGCACCGCCGACGCCATCCACGCCCTGCTCGCGCAGGATCCGGCGCAGGCGTCGAGGTCATCGGCGGCTTAGGCTTTGGGGGTTAGTGCACCGACACCGGCGCCAGCTCGTGCGCCAGGGCGGCGGCGACGGCGCTATCGCGGTCGGTGAGGACGGCCAGGCGTTCGCCGTCGGCGCGATGCACCGCATAGAGCATCTGGTCGGGCGTAAGGTCGAACCCCTGGATCTGGGCGGACGGCACGCTGGCCAGGATCTCGGCCGCGCTCACCGGGCGCACATAGACGAGGTTCGGGCCGCCCAGGGCGGCGAAAGCTTCAGTCGTAAGAACGGGCGTCATCATGACCACCTCCATAAAACTCAACGCGTCGAACGGTCGCCGGTTCAGCCGGCCGTTCTGGACTCAAGACCCCGGACATCCGGCGGTCTCTTAGGAACACTTGGATCTTTGCTTCAGCTCCGCGTGCGTATGGGCACCCGGACGACCCGCTTTTCAGGCTCGGGCCGGCTCAGATCTATGTGCAGCAGGCCGTGTTCGAGGCTGGCCTCCTCCACGACCATGCCGTCGGCGAGGACAAAGCTTCGGATGAACCCGCGCGCGGCGATGCCGCGGTGCAGGTAGGCGTCTTCGGCCCGCGCGGCGTTGTCGTCGCGCCGACCGGCGACCGTCAGCTGCCGGTCCTCGACGCTCACCTCCAGCTGGTCCGGCGAAAAGCCGGCCACGGCCAGGGTGATGCGGATCCCGCCGTCGCCGCGATCTTCCACGTTGTACGGCGGATAGCTCTCGGCGGCTGCTTTGGCGGCGCGCTCGACGAGACTGCGAGTGTGCTCGAAGCCCAACAGAAACGGGCTGTCGAAAAGTACCGGCCTGTTCATCCAAAGAGTCCTTGTCGAAAGCGACTCTCCGGCCGGTCCGCCCTGTTGCGGCGCGGCCCGACCGGACAAGGACTCAGGTGGTGATAGGGCTAGGCGACTTCAAGGCGCGCGGCGCGCCGCTTGCGGTCGCGGAGCAGGCCGCCCACGCCGGCGAAGCCGCCGATCATCAGCGCCCAGGTGGTGGGCTCCGGCACGCCGGGCAGGACTTCCTGCAGGTCGCTCTGGATGCTTAGCGTCTCGACGGCGCCGCTGTCGAAGGAGCCAAATTGCGGCGGCGGGTCGCCCGAAGTCTGGTCTTGGCCCGAACGGCTGCCGCCGCCACCGCCGCCACCGCCGCCACCACCACCTCCACTCGTGGCGCCGTTCAGGCTGGACATGACTTCCCAGATGCCGGTGCCGGTCGACTCAAAGGTCTGGCCGCCTTCACCGATCATGAAGTGGGCGCTGTCCAGGTTCGTCGGGTCGAGCAAGGCGTTGAAGGCCGTCAGCTGGCTGGAGTTGACCAGGACGTGCCCGAAGTTCGAGGTAAAGGTGAAGCTCACGAAGTTCGCCATCGTGAGCTTTTGTCCCGGCGTGTAGTCCTGCAGCACAATTTCGCCCACGCCCATGCTGGCGCAGCTCGAACAGGTGCTGACGAAATCATAGATGACGGTGGAGGCCGCCGCGGGCGTCGCCGCGCTCGCCAGAGCCACGCCCGACCCCAGGCACAAGGCCACGGCCAAGCTTGAAAAACCGCGGCCGCGCCGCGCTTTTGCGCTTAAGGAAACAGTCATGCCCAGTCCCCGGACAGCCCACCGGAGAACTCCGGCCTTGGGCGCACTATAGACCACCGCAATCCAAAGTTGAAGTCAGTCTTTGAGTCTAAGACTGAAGTCCTGGAACTCGCCTCCGAGGGGAATTCACTTCGCCTGAAAGGGGATTTCGGGAGAGTCGAAGTAACCGAGGCCATCTGCAGCCACCACCCTTACCACCACAACGTGCGATCCAGCGGCCAGGGTTCCGGCCGGCAACGTCGTGGTAAAGCCCACATTCACCAACGCCGGGTTTTTGAAGAAGTTCCCCACGTCCTGGCGCGCCGCCCCATACTTGGCGCCATAGGTCTTGCCGTCGATCACCACGTCCACACCCTTGGCCGGCGCCTTGGCCACGGGGTCGAAGCCGAATCCGTCCAGCAGGATCGGGGCGTCCGCCGCCGTCACCGCGGGCGGCTTGCCCCTCGGGTCGACCGACTGGCCGATGTGGTCGAGGAAGAAGCCCGCCGTCTCCGCCCGCTTGGTGAGCCCCGCCGACAGCCCCCCGGTGGGCGCCGTGGGCGCCGCCGCCGGGGCCAGCGCCATGGGATCCGGCGGCGGATGCCGCGGCTTGCCCTGCTCGCAGGCCGCCAGGCCCAGGGCGGCCATCGCGGAGGCGGTCAGGATCAGGCGCTTCACGGAACGAACCCCAGGCTTGCTCGCCCCCTGCATAGCGCGCCGCCAAACGCTTCGGCTAGCGTTGCGCCTCATACGCCGTCAGGTTCGCGGGACCGAGGCCCTCCGCGGAGCGGTCAATTGCTCCGCACCGAGACCTTCGGTCACAGCGGCTTTGGCCGCGGTTTCGCGTAGAAAAATCTGCGGAAGCTTAACCATCGTCGGCGCCAACCACCGGCGGAAAGTTGGGCTTTCAGAGCGGCGGGTACGGTCCAGTCCCCGCCGCTCGCTGGCCGCCCAGCCTCTAGAACTGCGCGTGCAGGCGCACCGCGGCGATCGACAACGGCCCGCGGTCTCGATTGTAGGCCGGGTGGTTCACAGCCTGATAGTCGAAGCTGACATGCGCCGGGCCGATGGCCTTGAGATCATAGTAAGCTTCCAGGATCTGCTCGGCGCCGGCATGGGGCAACCGCCCGTCGCCCACCAGGATGCCGGTCCCGCCGGCCGCCAGGAACCGCTGGTGGGCCGATGAGATGTCGTTGACCACAGCCGCCAGACCGAAGGTGTCGTCCTTGCGGCCCCAGCGCGCGCCCTTCAGCGACAGGCCCGCCGACACCGTGCGGTCGATGTCGGCGAACTCATAAGGCTCCACGTCGCCGCCGGCGACGCCCGCGCGGGCGAAGACCCCCAGATCGTCGGCGACCTCCTGCTCCAGGTTGAGGCTGACGCCGCTGCGGCTGCGGTAACGGCGGACTGCGACGATGTCGACCGGCTGGCCGCTCGCCTGCGCCAGGGCCACCGCATCGTCGAAGGCGCCCATCCGGCCGCGGCTAAGGAAGCCGGTGAGCTTCAACTTGCCCGGCCTGCCGCCCCACCGGTGCCGTTCCTCGATCTCGGCGATCCCCTGGAACTGGCTGAAATCGTATTCCAGGTGCTCGCTGTTCGGGACCTTGGAGAGGTTGAACACGCCGCCGCGCAGGGTCCAGCGGCCGACGTACCATTCCGCCGCGCCGCCCACCGTGTAGCCCCAGGCGTCGGCGGCGTAGTCGAAGGTCCCGACGTCGATCAGCGCCCAGTTCAGGAAGTCGCCGCGGGGGTCGTGGGCGTAGGCGTTGGTGTCGAAGATGTCCGGCACGCCGAACTTCCCCACCGTGAGCACCAGCCGGTCGGCGGTGTGCGATCCGCCCAGCTGATTGAGGTCGGCCTCGGTCTTTTCGCTGTCCCCGCCTAGATCGATGGTCTGGCGCACGAACAGTCGCTGCAGCCGGAAATAGGGCCGCGCCATGCCGACCTTGTAGGCCTCACCGCTGGGAAAGCCCGCCACGCCCAGGGTGTCTGAGAGCCCGAAGCCCTGGTCGATCTCCGGATTGATCCAGACCTCCATCCCCGGCCACAGGCGAGCTCCGGCGTAGAGTGTCACATCCGCCGTCTCACGCCCCCGCGCGGCGGGATCGAGGCTGTTGGCGCCGCGATAGGGCGAGCGGAAGGCGGCGTTGGCCTGATCGACGAAGGTCGCCTGGCCGTGGACCGCCCAGCTTTGCGGCGCCTCGTCGTCGCCGGCCTTATCCGCCGACTGCGCCAACGCCGGGCTGGCGATCAGCATGATCACCAGCGCCGTCACAGCCGGCCAGAGGCGAGGATGGCGGGTCATGGGCGGCCTCTTGGTCCTGGGCCGAGGCGGGCTCGGCGGTGGCGAACAAACGCGGCGATTTCCATTCAGTTGCGGAGCTTCAATCGCCGGCGCCCCATATCCTCCCGGGGAGGATATGGGGCGCTTGACCTATCCTCCCCCCAGGGATACGTCAAGACGCATGGTCCACGTCACGCACAAGACCCATCCCGACATCGTCAAACGCCTGAAACGGGCCGAAGGGCACCTGCGCAACGTCATCGGCATGATGGAGGCCGACCGGCCGTGCATGGAGGTGGTCCAGCAGCTCCACGCCGTCGAGCGCGCTGTCGCCGCGGCCAAGAAGGCCCTGGTCCACGACCACATCGACCATTGCCTGGCCCATGCCGTCGAGGACGAGGGCCGTGCGCCGCAGCTGGCGATCGATGAGTTCAAAGAGATCACCAAGTACCTGTGAGGCCGAAGCCATGTCCGACGCCCTGACCCACGACCACGTCTTCCTGGGCGCCGCGCACGAGCGCAACGAGCGCCGCAGCTGGATCGTGATCGGCCTCTGCACGGCGATGATGCTGCTGGAGATCGTCGGCGGCCTGGCGTTCGGCTCGATCGCCCTGGTGGCCGACGGGCTGCACATGTCGACCCATGCCGGCGCCCTGCTGCTGGCCGCGCTCGCCTATACCTTCGCCCGCCGCTACGCGAAGGATCCGCGGTTCACCTTCGGCACCGGAAAGCTCGGCGACCTCGCCGGCTTCAGCAGCGCCATCATCCTGGCGATGATCGCCCTGCTGATCGGCTACGAGGCGGTCTCCCGCATCTTCTCGCCCGTACCGATCCACTTCCGCGAGGCGATTCCGATCGCGATCCTCGGCCTGGCCGTCAATGTCGCCAGCGCCTGGCTGCTCGGCGCGGGCGATCACGGCCATCACCACGGCCACGGCCACGGCCACGGACATGGCCACAGCCATGGCCATGATCACGCCCACGAGGAGGGCCACCGCCTGGCCTTCGACCACGGCGCGCTGCGCCTGGAAGTGTTCGAGGATGGCGTGCCGCCGGTCTTCCGCCTGCACCCGCAGGGCGCAGCCTTGCCGGACCAGGCGGCCATTGAGACGGTGCGCCCCGATGGCGCGCGCCAGACCTTCGCCCTCGTCCGCCGCGGAGACTTCCTGGAGAGCGTGGAGGAGATTCCCGAGCCGCACGCCTTCACCGCCGAGGTCCGTCTCGGGCCAGCCGGCGCCGCGCAGCAGACGCGCTCGGCGCGGTTCGAGGAGCACGACCACGGCGGCGGCGACCACCATCGCGACAACAACATGCGCGCGGCGGTCGTCCACGTCATGGCCGACGCCGCCGTATCTGTGCTGGTGATCCTGGGCCTGATCCTGGCGCGGCTGTTCGGCTGGCTGTGGATGGACCCGCTCGCCGGCATCGTCGGCGCCCTGGTCATCGCCAGCTGGTCGTTCGGCCTGATCCGCGACACCGGCGCGATCCTGCTCGACATGAACCCCGACCGGACGCTGGGTCAAAGGATGCGCGAGGCGATCGAGGCCGGCGGCGACCAGGTGGCCGACCTGCACCTGTGGCGCCTGGGCCCAGGCCACCTGGGCGCCATCGTCACCATCGCCACAGACCAGCCGCGGCCCTGCGCCTACTACCGCGGCCGCCTGGCCCAGTTCGACATCCTGTCGCACCTCACCGTCGAGGTCACGGCCTGCGCGCCGAGAGCGGCGACTTAAGGGCGCGCGGCAGGCTCTGCGAAACTCTTGTGACGGCCCCGACAACCGCCTTGACAGGCGCGGCGTCCGGGGTCATTCCGCCGCCTGTCGACGATCCCCCTACGGAGGATGGCCGATCCCACCGGAACCCCACTGATGCCAAGCGACAGTAGCAGTCGATCTAACGCGCCGCTGAGGGCGTCCCGCTAGGGCCTGGGGTCAGGCTCGACCCGTGACGACCGCCGGCGGCGTCTCACGAGGTAAGCCATGGTATTCCTCTCCGGAGACCGGCCTGGATCGCGGCCGCTCGCGCGGTTCCTGCATGTCGGCGCCGCGCCATCGTGGGCCGACCTGATCGCCTTCCTGCTGCTGGCCGCCACCGCGGTGCTGATCGTCCGCGGCGCCGGCGAGATGAGCGAGCCCCTGGCGCAGCTGCGCACGACCCCGGTGACGCTCGACGCCGCGCGCCTGCCAGAATACGCGCTGCTGACCACCCTGCGGATGTTCGCGGCCCTTGGCGCGTCCCTGCTGTTCACCTTCACCGTCGCCACCCTGGCCGCCAAGAACCGCAAGGCCGAGCTCCTCATCGTGCCGGCGCTCGACATCCTGCAGTCGGTGCCGATCCTCGGGTTCCTGACCTTCACGGTCACCTTCTTCATGGGTCTGTTCCCGGGCCGCCAGCTGGGCGTCGAGTGCGCCGCGATCTTCGCGATCTTCACCAGTCAGGCCTGGAACATGGCCTTCAGCTTCTACCAGTCGCTGCGCACCATCCCGGGCGACCTGGACGAGGTCTCCCGCCAGTTCGGCTTCTCCGCCTGGCGCCGTTTCGTGCGCCTGGAGCTGCCCTTCGCCACCCCGGGCCTGGTGTGGAACGTGATGATGTCCATGTCCGGCGGCTGGTTCTTCGTGGTGGCGTCGGAGGCGATCACCGTCGGCAAGACCACCATCGCGCTTCCCGGCATCGGCTCCTGGCTGGCGCTGGCCATCGAGCGCCAGGACATGATGGCGGTGGCCATCGGGGTCGGCGCCATGGCGGTGGTGATCCTGCTCTACGACCAGCTGGTGTTCCGTCCCATCGTCGCCTGGGCCGACAAGTTCCGCTTCGAGCAGACCGCCTCGCAGGACCGTCCCAGCTCCTGGGTCTATGACCTGGTGCGCCGGGTGAGCTGGCTGCGGTTGGCCATCGGGTCGCTGAGCTGGCCCGCCCGCGCGCTGGGCGCCATCGACTGGCCGGTCCCGAAGCTCAGCCTGCAGCCGGTGCGCCTGGGCCCGCAGACCTCGCGCGCCCTCGACGGCCTCTGGCTCGCCCTGGTCGGCGCGGCGGCGGTCGCAGCCGTCTGGTTCCTCTGGAGTTTCCTCACCCAGACCCTCAACTGGCGCGACGCGGCGGTCGCCTTCGGCTACGGCTTGGCCACGCTGGTGCGCGTGGTCGTGCTGATTGCGCTCGCCAGCCTGATCTGGGTGCCGATCGGCGTCTGGATCGGCCTGCGCCCCGCCTGGGCCGAGCGGCTGCAGCCGATCGCCCAGTTCCTCGCCGCCTTCCCGGCCAACGTGCTCTTCCCCTTCGTGGTGGTGGCCATCGTGGCGCTGCACGCCGACCCGAACATCTGGCTCTCGCCGCTGATGATCCTGGGCACCCAGTGGTACATCCTGTTCAACGTCATCGCCGGCGCCAGCGCCATTCCGGGGGACCTCAAGGAGGCCGCCGGCATCTTCAGCATCTCCGGCTGGCAGTGGTGGCGCCAGGTCGCCCTGCCGGCGATCTTCCCCTACTACGTCACCGGCGCGATCACTGCTTCGGGCGGCTCCTGGAACGCCAGCATTGTCGCCGAAGCCGTGACCTGGGGCGACAAGCACCTCGAGGCCGCGGGCCTCGGCTCCTACATCGCCAAGGCCACCGCCGCCGGCGACTATGGCCGCGTCGCCCTGGGCGTCGCCGTCATGTCGATCTTCGTCATCGCCTTCAACCGCGTCCTCTGGCGGCCGATGTACCGGTTCGCCGAGCGCCGCCTGCGTCTGGACTAGGAAGCGCGTCAGGGTGAAGTGGAAGCCGGTTCACCCGTCCGACGCGCTCCAAACTTAAGGATTGGGAGGCTCCCATGCCCGCCATCGACGAACGCCACCTGCTGGACGTCAAGAACGTCCGCCACCTCTACGGAAAGCCCGGCGGCGGCGGCCAGCTGGTGCTCGACGACGTCGACCTGACCCTGTTCGACAACGAGATCGTCGGCCTGCTCGGCCGCTCCGGGTCCGGCAAGTCGACTCTGCTGCGCTCCATCGCCGGCCTCATCCACCCGACCGGCGGCGAGATCGACTTCCCCGACGGCGATGCGGCCAACCCCACCCGGGTCAGCATGGTCTTCCAGAGCTTTGCCCTCTTCCCCTGGCTCACCGTGCAGCAGAACGTCGAGGTAGGGCTCGAAGCCAAGCGCGTCGCCCCGGAAACGCGCCGCAGCCTCGCGCTCGCCGCCATCGACCTGATCGGCCTCGACGGCTTCGAGAACGCCTATCCGAAGGAGCTCTCCGGCGGCATGCGCCAGCGCGTCGGTCTCGCGCGGGCCCTCGTCGTGGACCCGACCATTCTCCTGATGGATGAGCCCTTCTCCGCCCTGGACGTGCTCACCGCCGAGACCCTGCGCACCGACCTCCTGGACCTCTGGTGCGAAGGCCGCATGGGCATCCGCTCAATCCTGATGGTCACCCACAACATCGAGGAGGCGGTGCTGATGTGCGACCGCATCCTGGTGTTCTCCTCCAACCCGGGCCGCATCGTCGCCGAGATCAAGGTCGACATGCCCCAGCCGCGCAACCGCCAGAACCCGGCCTTCCGCCGCCTGGTCGACGACATCTATGCGCGGATGACCCAGCGCGGGGCGGGCGACGGGCGCAAGGGCGACGGGGTCTTCCCCGGCGTCGGCATCGGCATGGTGCTGCCCCGGGTCTCGACCAACATCCTGGCCGGCCTGATGGAGACGGTGAACGCCAAGCCCTTCGACGGGGCCGCCCACCTGCCGGAGCTGGCCGAGGACCTGCACTACGAGGCCGACGAGCTGTTCCCCATCGCCGAGACCCTGCAGCTGCTGCGCTTCGCCGAGCTGGAAGGCGGCGACATCCGCCTGACCGCCGACGCGCGCCGCTACGCCGACGCCGACGTCGACGCCCGCAAGCAGCTCTTCGCCCAGCACCTGATCGCCTACGTCCCGCTGGCCGGCCACATCCGCCGCGTCCTCGACGAGCGCGCCTCGCACCGCGCGCCGGGTCACCGCTTCCGCGACGAGCTGGAGGACCTGATGTCCGAGGAGGACGCCGAACAGACCCTGAAGGCGGTGATCAACTGGGCCCGCTACGCCGAGTGCTTCGCCTACGACGAAGGCGCCGACCTCTTCACCCTCGACGACCCGAGCTGAGGCGGATCAGGTTCGATAGGCGGCGTATTGCAAAATACACTACACCGCCTTACCTTGCCCGATGAGGAAAGGATCGCCATGGCCCGCGCCGCTGACCGCAAGGAACACCCGCTCTCGATGCGCCTGCCGCAGGCGGACATCGCCATGATCGATCGCGCCGCGGGCTTACGCGGCCGCTCGCGAACGGATTTCGTGCGCGACGCCGCCGTGCGCGCCGCAGAGGATGTGCTGATGGAGACGGCGCTGATCCGCATGAGCCCCGACGGCTTCGAGGCCTTCGTCCAGACGCTCTCCGCGCCCGCGGCCCCGGTTCCCGAAATCGTCGAGATCCTGCGCCGTCCCGCGCCCTGGGAGGCCGACGCCGCAAAGGGCCAGAGCTGAGCCTTGCCGCTCTCAGAGCCGGAGCCGCTCTCGGCCGCCCATAACGTCTCGCAGTTTTCCTCCGGCAAGCCATCGCTCGACCACTGGCTGAAGACCCACGCGCTTTCGAACCAGAAGAAGGGCTTCACCGCCGTACTGGTCATCCACGACGCCGGGCGGGTGGTCGGCTACTACGGCTTGGCGCCCACCGCCGTGGTCGCCGCCGGCCTGCCGCGCGCCATCCGCACCGGCCAGCCGCCCGACCCCGTGCCGTGCCTGTTGCTCGGCCAGCTCGCGACGGACAGCGCCTGGGCCGGCCAGGGCGTCGGCACAGGCCTGCTCAAACACGCCCTCCAGCGCTGCGTCGCCGCCGCCGAGCTGGTCGGCGGCCGCGCCCTGCTGGTCAACGCGATCGACGTCGACGCTGCGGCCTTCTGGGTGCGCCGCGGGTTCGTCCCGTCCAAGGACGATCCGCTGAGCCTGTTCAGGTCGATGGGGGATATCGCGACGTCGCTGAAGCATGCGCGGCGTCCCTGATTTCCCGAAGCTGTCCCCGATCCCGCTCATCCCCGCGAAGGCGGGGAGCCAGGTCGACAAATGTTGATTCGCGTTCCCGCGGCCCGGCGCGCTCGACTTTCTTGACGCGGACGCTCCGCCGCTGCGGACCGAACGCGCGGCCGACTGAGTTGTAGGCTTGTCTATCCATCGGTGCAGCCAACGAAAGGGAGATCGGCGATGGTCGAGGTCCGCAAAGAATTTGACAGTCTCGGTGAAGTGGACGTCCCCGGCCAGCCGGCTCTGGGGCGCGCAGACGCAGCGCTCGCTGGAGCACTTCAGCATCGGCAAGGACCTGATGCCCAGGGAAATGATCGCCGCCTACGCCACGCTCAAGAAGGCCGCGGCGACCGCAAACCACAGGGACGGCCGGCTGCAGGACGAGCCCTATCGCCTAATCGTCCAAACCTGTGACGAGATCCTCGCGGGCCAGCACCCGGACATGTTCCCGCTGCATGTGTGGATGACCGGAAGCGGCACCCAGTTCAACATGAACGTCAACGAGGTCATCTCGAACCGTTGCTGCCAACTCGCCGGCACGCCGCTCGGCAGCAAGGCGCCGGTTCACCCCAACGACCACGTCAACATGGCCCAGTCGTCGAACGACAGCTTCCCCTCGGCGATGAACATCGCCGCGGCGGTCAATGCGAAGACGCGGCTCATCCCGGCGGTCACGGCGCTGCGGGACGCCTTCGACGCCAAGTCGAAGGCCTGGAGCGATATCGTCAAGATCGGTCGGACACACATGCAGGACGCGACCCCGCTGACGCTCGGCCAGGAATGGTCCGGCTACGTCGGGATGCTCACGGACGACCTGGAGCGGATCGAACTCGCCCTGGGCGGCGTCTACCGCCTGGCGCTGGGCGGCACCGCGGTCGGAACCGGCATCAACTCGGCGCCCGGGTTCGCCGAGTTGTCCGCCGCCGAGATCGCCAAGCTGACGGCGCTGCCGTTCGTGACCGCGCCCAACAAGTTCGCGGTGCAGGGCGCCCACGACGCCCTGGTCTTCCTGTCCGGCGCGCTGCGCGGTCTGGCGGTGTCGCTCTACAAGATCGCCAACGACATCCGGCTGATGTCGTGCGGCCCGCGCGCCGGCTTTGCCGAACTGGAGATTCCGGAGAACGAGCCGGGCTCCTCGATCATGCCGGGCAAGGTCAATCCGACCCAATGCGAGGCGCTGGCGATGATCGCCGTCCAGGTCATGGCGAACGACGTCGCCGTCGGCTTTGGCGGCGCCGGCGGCTATCTGGAGATGAACGTCTACAAGCCGCTGATGATCTTGAACCTCACTCATTCGATCACGATCCTGACGGACGGTTGCGCCAATTTCAGGACGTTCCTGGTCGAGGGGACGAAGCCCAACCTCAAGAAGATCAACGAGTACGTCGAACGGTCGCTGATGCTGGTCACGGCGCTCTCGCCGGTCATCGGCTACGACAAGTCCTCCAAGATCGCCCACTACGCGATGGACAACGACTTCACGCTGAAGGCGGCAGCCCTGAAGCTGGGCTTCGTCACCGAGGCGGAGTTCGATCGGATCGTCGATCCACGCAAGATGATCCAGCCGTTCGTCGCTGTGGACGCCAAGGCGCCTGAGCCCGCGCACGTTTGAGCCGTGGTCCGGTGGCGCGTCCGGCTCGGGCGCGCCGCCGCCACCCCCAGGATGGCGACCGCGATGACGTTCGAGGAGCGTTCCGATCTTGTCCTGGCCGCCGCCAAGGCGCTCTTCGTCAACGGCCAATCGACGGAACAGACCCTGGCGGCGGCCAGGCGGCTCGCCGATAGCCTCGACCTTCGCGTGATGATCTTCGCCCGCTGGGGCGAACTCCTGCTTCAGGCCGAGAGCGGAACCGCGAGACTGGTCCGCGCCATCGCCGCCGACCCGACGGGCGTCGACATGGACCGCGTCGTCGCAGTCGCCCATGTGATCGACAGGGCCGCTTCGGACAGGTCGGCGTCCGATGACGCCAGGGCCGAGATCGAGACGATCTCGAAGGCCCCTCCGGCGGCGACCTGGCTGTTCGCCGTCGCGGCCGCGGCCGGCGCTGTGGCCTTGAGCGTGATCTTCGGGATCCAGCACCTCGCCGCCGGCGCGCTGATCGCCGCGAGCGCCGGAGCCGGCGCGCTCCTCCGGCGAGGTCTGGCGGGGCTCAGCGGCAACAGCTTCCTGCAGCCGTTCTGCGCGGCCCTGCTCGCGGGCGCGGTGGGCGCCCTGGCGGTCCGGTTCCAGCTCAGCTCGTCCCTGCGCCTCGTGGCGGTCTGCCCCTGCATGATCCTCGTGCCCGGACCCCATCTGCTCAACGGCGGACTCGACCTCCTCCGGGGGCGCATCCACCTGGGCGCGGCGCGCCTCATCTTCGCCGGCCTGCTGATCGCGGCGATCGCCACCGGCCTCCTGCTCGGCCTGGCGCTGCTGGGCGCCGCCCTGCCGGTCGATCCCGCGGGCCGGGCCGTACCGTTGTGGCAGGACACCATCGCGGCCGGGGTCGCCGTCGCCGCCTACAGCATCTTCTTCTCAACGCCGTTGCGGATGCTGGCCTGGCCGGTGGCTGTCGGCATGTTGGCCCACGCCCTGCGATGGGCCGCGATGACCGGCGCGGGCTTCGGCCCCGCCGCCGGCGCCCTGGTGGCCTGCCTGACCGTCGGCCTGGTCCTGACGCCCGTCGCCCACCGGCTGAAGATGCCCTTCGCCGCCGTCGGGTTCGCCTCGGTGGTGTCGATGATGCCCGGCGTTCTCCTCTTCCGAATGGCCAGCGGGCTGGTGCAGATCGCCGCCGGTCCGGCCGTGAATCTGTCCGTCATCGGCGGGACGCTGTCCAACGCCGCGACCGCCGCGACGGTCGTGCTGGCGATGAGCCTGGGGCTGCTCGCGCCGAAACTGCTGATCGACAGCCTGGGCGAACGCGCCCGGCGCCGGGCCCCCTGACGTGCGGAGGAACGCCATGTCCGGGACGAAATCCGGCGCGGCCGCGGTCTCGCCTCACATCCCCGCGCTTTCGATGTCGGAGCGACGCCTGCCAGCCCTGCTGGCGGTCATTGCCGGCATGGTCGACCTCACCGGCTTCCTGACGCTGGGAAACATCTTCACCGCCCGTGTCACCGGCAACCTGGTGGCGCTGGCGGCGGTCGTGGTGCGAGGCGGCCCCGTCAATCTGGCGCAGGCGCTCGCGATACCGGTTTTCATACTGACGGTCGCGGTTGTCTGGCTGTTCGCGCGAACCGAGGCTGCGCGGCATGGCGCTCTGACGCAACGGCTGCTGCTCGTGCAGTTCCTGCTGCTGGTCGGGGTCTTCGTGTTCAGCATCGTGACGCACCCGTCCGCCGACCCGCATGGTCTGATGGCGGGCGTCGCCGTGCTGGTCGCCGCGTCGGCCATGGCCTGTCAGAACGCGCTGCTGCACATGACCATCGCCGGCGCCCCGTCCACCGCGGTGATGACCGGCAACCTGGTCAGCGCGACCCTGAGCTTGCTGGACGCGCTTTCGCCGGACCCGGCGACGCGGCAAGCCGCCGGCCCGCGCATCGAGAAATTCCTGCCGTTGCTGCTCGGCTTCTTCCTGGGCTGCATCGTCGCCGCCGCGGCCGTTTCCCGGCTCGGGGACTGGGCCTGGTCGCTGCCGGCCACCCTGGCCGGGCTGGCCGCGGCGCTGCGCTGGACCACCGCATCGGACTAGCGGCCGCCGCCCCTCCGCCCTGCGACAATTCGCACCGCCAAAACGCCCTTCTACCCAGCATCGCTGGCACACCCATTGCGCACGTCCTGGCTGAGCGATCCATTTCAGCACGGCAGTAAGCACATGACCCAGACCCTCGCCCGCCACGCCCCGGACACCCTCGATGTCGCCATCGGCGCCTCGATCCGGCTGCGCCGCCGACAGGCCGGGCTTTCGCAGGAGGTGCTGGCCGAGAAGTGCGGCGTCAGCTTCCAGCAGGTGCAGAAGTACGAGAACGGCGCGAACCGCGTCTCCTTCTCCCGCCTGGTCCAGATCGCCCACGCTCTGGGCCTGCGGGTCTCGGAGCTGGTGGGCGATATCGACGAGGCCGCCGGCCTCAGCCCGGCCGAGGCGACCATCCTCACCGACCTGGGCGTCTCCGGCGCCACCGACCTCCTGCGCGACTTCGCCAGCCTCAGCCCCATCCTGCGCGGCCGGGTGCGCGACTTGGTGCGCGAGATCGCCGAGAGCCAGCAGGCGCTCGTGGCGCAGTAAGGAATAGCCACGGAAAATACGGAAAGGGCCCGGAAGGCGCCGCAGATCGGTGCGGGATATTATGGCGCGCAAAGCGCGCGACTCAGCCTGGCTCCGCGGCCTCGGGCGGCCCGCCTTCCGTGCCCTTTCCGTGTTTTCCGCGGCCAAAATCTGAAGGCCCCACGCCACCCCGTCGTCGCCACGCGGCCCCGGGCCGATGCCGCAGCCGCGCGATGGTCCGGGTGATCGGCGCCACCGCCCGGTTCATCTCCCGGACCGGCCCCGGCGGGACCCGCTCCGCCGCCAGCCACAACTCGAATTCCAGCTGCGCCTCGCGCGCCGCGCACGCGCAGTCCACCGCATCGGCGAAGTCCGGGTCGGCCCGATACCAGCGCCGTAGGGTCGTGCGCGAGGCGAACCCGTCGCGCTCCAGGCTGGCGAACGACCCGCCGTCCCCGATCGCCCCGCAGACGGCCTCGCGCACCGGCGCCGGGACGCGCCGCTCCCGCCCCAATCCGCGCACCCGTCCGCCCGCCAGGCCATGGCCGCGGCTGCGCCAGGCCGCGAAGATCATCCTCAGCACCGCGTCGAACTCCGGCGCCTCGCGCCGCCAGCGCCGCAGCGTGGGCCGGCACGGCAGCTCCGGGTCCGCCGCCAGCACCGCCTCCACCTTCAGGCCCTTGTGCAGCCCCACAATGATCCGGTCGGCCAGCCCCGGATCGAACGCCCGCCGCCGCGCCCGCCCCAACTCCCCCAGCAGGTCGCGCACCCGCTCCGGCTCCCGCGCCCGGGCCCGCGCCAGCTCCGCCCCGAACGCCGCATCCCCCACCGCCCAGTTCTGCACCGTATGGGGGCAAGGCATCCCAGGCCCCGCACAAACCACCCGCAACCGCTCCCCCGCCACCACCCGCGCCAGGATCTCCGCCCTCAGGGCCGGGAGGTTGCGGGCGTAAGGCGAGGGCATGGGCGGAGGATAGCAGGGGTGTCGCCAAAGCCAGAACAAAAAGCGAACCCTACCTCCCCCGCTTGCGGGAGGAGGTGGGCCGCGAAGCGGGTCGGAGGTGGGGTCTCTCAGAAATTCAGCCGCGCTCGAAGCTCAGTCTCGCGCGGATAGGCTCGCATCATCCATGAGATCTAAGGCCAGGTGGCGCCTGGGAGATGCGACGGGGACAGCTTGTCACGGAACCGTATTTCCTCATCGTATTTTCTGGCGCGGCCCGCCAATCCCATTTCCCTATCCCTTTGATGTTACAGCCCTCCTCCACCGGCCGGGGCTCTCACCGACAATCCGCACGAATGCGCGGGTAAATGCGGCCTGATCGGAAAAGGCGGACCGCATGGCTATATCGGCTATCGGGAGATCGCTGGTGACTAGCAGGGCTTTCGCCCGATCGATCCGGCGTTCGAGCAGCCAGCGGTAAGGCGACTTATCGAAGCTCTTTCTGAAGGCGCGCGTGAAGTGACTCACCGATAGCCCGCACTCGCGGGCCATGTTGGACAACCGGATATCGCCGTCGAGACTTTCCCTGATCATTTCGGCGGTGCGCCTTGCTTGCCAAGGGGCAAGTCCGCCTCTCTTCGCAGCCCCGACAGGCGGGAGCCCCGCATAGGTCCGAAGCACATGGGAGCCCAGGATGAGGCTGAACTGGTCCAACGCGAGAGACCCCGTCCAGTCGCGTGAGCCTATGAGCGGAAAGACGTATTGTGTGAGCTGCGCCACCACGATGTCGTGCTCGCAGATCGCGAACTTGTAGGACCCAACCGGCTCCACGCCATGGTCTCTCGCGATTTCATCTAGGCCCGCCTTGGGCACGTGGAAATGCACATAGTCGAAGCCCGTCCCGACCCAACAGACCGGATCGGATTGGAGGTCCATAACACTCGTCCGGAGCGCCGGGATGTACGGAACCTCGATCGCTTTTCCGTCGATCCAAAGCTCGTAGGCGCGCAACGGAACCGGGAGGATCGACACCGAGATGTGGAGGGCGGCTTCGCTCGGCACCTGCGTGGTGCGGTCCGGAATGCCGCTGTCAGACTGCAGGCGCGTGACCGCGAAGAGGCTGTCGGCCGACCACGCCGCAGAGACCTGCTCGCTTTCCTTCAGGTGAAAGTGGGCGGCCAGATTGCTGCCGAACGCGCCGGTCGCGCCACGGGGCGAATATCGCAGAGCATCTGTCTGTTGGGTCATGGCGCAGGGTGCAACAGCAGGTGGACAGAACGATAAAAAGCGGCGGTCGCCTTGTCCACCGCGTTCAGCGAGACCTGAGATTCGGGCCACGAAGTATCGAAGTGGATAGAGCGAGGCGGTCGCGTTCAATCTCAAAAATAAAAAAGTGATCCGTTCGATCAAGAACGGCCGTTTGGGTAAAGAACGTCATCTAGAGTTGATGAATTCTAGAAATTAAGCTTGGAGCAAAAGTCTCCGGGCGAGTGCGATCGTCCTCGTCTGGAGACCGTACATGACTGTATTTCCGTCCAATGCTTCAAGACGCAGAGTCCTTGCTGGCGCGGTCGGTTTGGGCCTGACCGCTGGGCTCTCGGCCACGGCCGCAAAACAGCGCCACCCCCGACCCCGGAAGGAGAACCCCATGACCAACAAACCCAGTATCGTCTTTGCTCACGGCATCTGGGCCGATGGCTCATGTTTTTCGAAGCTGATCCCGACGCTGCAGGCGGAGGGTCACGACGTGATCGCCGCGCAGTACGGCCTGGACACGCTGAAACAGGATGTCGACGCGACCATCGCTGCCTTCGGGCGGGTCAGCGGGCCGATCGTGCTGGTCGGCCACTCCTATGGCGGCACTGTCATCACCCATGCCGGCGCGGACCCGCGCGTGAAGGCGCTGGTCTATATTTGCGCCCTGGGCCCGGACGAGACCGAGACATCGCAGAGTATCCAGGCCAAATTCCCCACGACGGAAGTGTTCCAGAATATCGATGTCGCCGACGGCCGCATCTGGCTGAAGCCACGGACTGGTGTTCCATGCTTCGCCGGTGACCTGTCGGCCGAAGACCAGGGCATCGTCTATGCGACCGCCGCCCCTCCGGCCGCGACCCTGTTCACCGAAAAGCACGAGGGCGTCGCTTGGCGGACGAAACCGAGCTGGTACATCGTGGGCAGCAACGACAAGGCCGTCCATCCCGAGCTGGAACGGTTCTGCGCCAAGCGCATGGGCGCCACGACCATTGAGCTCAAGAGCAGCCACGTTCCGATGCTTTCCCAGCCGCAGGCCGTGCTCGACATGATCCGCAAAGCCTCCGCCGCGGTCGCTAAGGCCGAACACGCCACGGCCTGACCTCCCCACTCGGCCGACGGAGCGGAGCCGCGCCGGCGCACCATCCCCCGCGCCGGCGCGCGCCCGCACTGCCCCGCTCGGCCCATGCCGAAAGAAAACACCATGAGCAGCCGGCTCGCGATTAACGGTGGCGCGTTCGGAGCCTACATCGCACGGCCTGGCGCGCTGCCCGCGCCCGGCGTCGTGGTTCTGCATGAGGTCTTCGGGGTCAACGCAGACATTCGCAAGACCTGCGACGAACTTGCCGAGCAGGGCTTCATCGCCGTCGCGCCGGACCTGTTTTGGCGCCAGGAGCCGGGCGTCGACCTGAGCGTGAATTCGGAGCCGGATTGGCAACATGGCCTTCAGCTCTACGCCGCCTACGATCGCGACCGGGGCGCGGAAGACATCAGCCAGGTCCTAAGGACCGTGAGCCACCTGGCGGACTGCACTGGCAAGGTGGCCGTGATGGGCTTCTGCCTCGGCGGCTTGATGGCGTTCCTGACCGCCGCCCGCTTCGACGCTGACGCCGTCGTGGCCTACCACGGCGGCGACACCGAAAAGTACCTCGACGAGGTGGGGGGCCTGACGGCGCCGCTGCTGATGCACCTGGACGAGGAGGACGAGTTCATCTCCAAGGCGGCGCAGGCCCAGATCAAGACGGCCTTGGCCAGCAAGCCGAATGCGACGGTCTACAGCTATCCGGGCCAGCGCCACGCGTTCTCGCGCCACGACGGGGCTCACTACGACGCCGCCGCCGCCGCCCTGGCCCATAGCCGGACAGTCGAGTTCCTGAACCGCCAGCTGCGGTGAATGGGGTCGGTTGCATGGTCCACGCTCAGGAAAGCCACGTGCATCGCAAGACGATCGTCGAGACGCTGTTCGCCTACGAGGACCTTTGCACCCGGTTCGAGGCCGCCGTCGGCCGACTTGACGCGCCCGCTGTCAGGCGGCTTGAGGCCAGCGCCGCCCCATGGCCGGAGGTTGAGGCCGCCACGCGCGAAATGGCCGGTGACAGCGGCCTCATGAAGTTTGCGGTGTTCGACCAGGGCGCAGTCGCGTCTCTGTCCGGCTCCCAGATCCGGTGCCGACTGTACTTGGTGGGCAACCCGGCGATCGCCGCACGTATCGTCCGGATCGATGAGCGCGGCGCCTTGTATGTTCCCTTCCGCGAGGCGGTCTATGCGACGCCGCGGGCCGCGGGCCGCGGGCGGCGGGCGGCGGGCGGCGGGCCGCGGGCGGCGGGCGGCGGGCGCGACGATCGCATTCGATCGGCCTTCGTCATTGCTGGCGGGTGTGGGCCGGCCCGAGCTCGACGACATCGGCCGCTTGCTCGACCGAGAGATCGACGACGCGGTGTTGGTGGCAACCCCAGGCGCGGAGCGGGCGCCGAATAGCCGCCTGCCGGGGTCGCCCTTGCAGCGCCGCGCCGAACGCCCATCTGCAATCCCATGGCCTACGACAGTGCTGAGTGGCCCGACGAGCCGCTCGATCCCTATTCCGCCCAGGTCGTCCACGCCTTCGAGACCGTCGGACCCGCCGTCGTCCACATCGCCGCGCGCCAGCCGAGCGGGCGCGGCGGGACGGGCTCCGGCGTGATCTTCGCTCCGGATGGCTACCTGATCACCAACAGCCACGTGGTGTCCGGCGCCGCCGAGCTGACCGCCTCGCTGACCGACGGGCGCAGCCTGCCGGCGCGGCTGGTCGGCGACGACCCGGCCACCGACCTCGCAGTCCTCAGGCTGGAGGCCAGCGGCCTGCCGCACGCGGCCTTCGGCTCGTCATCGCGCTTAAGGGTCGGCCAGCTGGCGATCGCCATCGGCAATCCCCTGGGCTTCCAGGCGACGGTCACCGCCGGGATCGTCAGCGCACTCGGCCGCACGCTACGCTCGCCGAACGGCCGGCTGATCGAGAGCGTCGTGCAGACCGACGCGCCGCTGAACCCCGGCAACTCCGGCGGCGCGCTCGCCGACGGGCGTGGCCGGGTGATCGGCATCAACACCGCCATCGTCGGCGGCGCCCAGGGCCTGTGCTTCGCCATCGGCGCCGACACGGTCGTGGACGTCACCACCCGCCTCATGCGCGACGGCAAGGTGCGCCGCACCCGCCTGGGCCTGGGCGGCCAGACGACCATGCTGGACGCCCGCCTGGCCGCTCGACTGCGCCGGGAAGGCTCGGCGGTGATGATCAGCGAGATTGAGGCCGACGGACCGGCGGCCCGCGCCGGACTGGCAGCCGGGGATGTGATCCTGGATTTCGGCGAGGCGCCGGTGCTGTCGGTGGACGACCTGCATCGCAGGCTGACCGCCGAGCTGGCGGGCCGGCCGGTCCCGGTGCGGGTGATGCGCGGAGCGCACATCCTGAGCTTCGATCTGCTCCCCCTCCTCGACGCCTGACCACGACCTGGCCTGGCGTTGGGGTGCGCCTACCGCCCAAAAGGCGAAGGCCCGCGGCGCTAACCGCGGGCCTTCATGGTGGAGCTAAGCGGAGTCGAACCGCTGACCTCTTGAATGCCATTCAAGCGCTCTACCAGCTGAGCTATAGCCCCATTCCCCCACTCAAGGAGGGGTCTCGGGTCTTCCCTCAGGCCGGGGCCGTCAGGAAGGCGCGGAACCTATTCAAACCCTCCGGCGCGATCAACCCTGCTGATAGGGCTTTTTCGTCGCGCCGGACTTTAACCCGTCCTAGCGGTCGTCTTCACCCTCGCCCGGCAGGCCTTCGATCTCGGTCTCGTCAAACTCGTCGTCCTCGTCCTCTTCCAGGAACGGCACGTCGGCGTCGTCCTCGACTTCTTCCTCGTCGGTGAACTCGCCCAGGTCCTCGGAGACGGCGGGCGCGGGTTCCGCGTCCTCATCGTCGTCGGCGGCCAGCACGGGGTCGTCGATGACCTCGTCCAGCTCCGGGGTGACGACTTCTTCTTCCTCTTCTTCGTCCTCGGCCTCGGCGTCGTCCTTCACCTGATCTTCGCGCTCTTCCTCGGCTTCCGGCTCCGGCACGACGGTGCGGGCGCGGACGCGGCGGTTGCGGACCGCTTCGTCAGGGTCGAATTCGTGGTCGCACTTGGGGCAATGGGCCGGGCGCTTGGCCAGGTCGTAGAACTTCGCTTGGCAGTTGGGGCAGACTTGCTTGGAGCCCAGTTCGGGATTGGCCAAAGGCGATGATCCTTAAACGTGTATTTGGGGGCGGTTCGGAAGGCGGGCTCCCTTGCCACGCACGAGGGCGGCTGTCAAAAGCAATCCCCCTCGTTGAAACCGCAAGCCCTCGGAGGCTCGTTTCCTAAAGATGACGGTGACCCAGTTGGTCGCCAAGCGCGCCGGCGGTCTGACCGGGACCGTGCGCGCGCCGGGGGACAAATCCATTTCGCACCGCGCGCTCATCCTGGGCGCGCTGGCGCATGGCGTGACCGAGGTCGAGGGCTTGCTCGAAGGCGAGGACGTCAAGCGCACGGCCGCCGCCATGGCGGCCTTCGGCGCGACCGTCGAACGCCTCGGCGAGGGCCGCTGGCGCGTCGAGGGCCAGGGCGGCTTTTCCGAGCCCGCCGACGTCGTGGACTGCGGCAACGCCGGCACCGGGGTTCGGCTGATCATGGGCGCCGCGTCCGGGTTCGACATGGCCGCGACCTTTACCGGCGACGCCTCCCTGCGCGGCCGGCCGATGAACCGGGTGCTGAAGCCCCTGGGCGAAATGGGCGCGAGCTGGATCTGCCGGGCCGGCGGACGTCTGCCGCTGACGTTGCAGGGCGGCGGGTTGAAACGCATCGCCTACGTGCTGCCCGAACCCTCGGCCCAGGTGAAGTCCGCCGTGCTGCTGGCCGCCCTGCATGCCGACGGCGGCGCCGAGGTCATCGAGCCGGAGGCCACCCGCGACCACACCGAGCGCATGCTGCGGGCCTTCGGCGTCCAGGTGGCCGTGCATGAAGAGGGCGCGCGCCGGCGCATCGTGCTGCCCGGCGCCCAGAAGCTCTCCGGGACGAACGTGCGCGTGCCGGGCGACCCGTCCTCGGCGGCCTTCCCGTTGGTGGCGGCCCTGATCACCCCCGGCTCGGTGGTGACCGTCGAGGGGATGCTGCTGAACCCCTTGCGCATCGGCCTCCTGGAGACCCTGGGCGAGATGGGCGCCGACCTCTCCGTCGCCAATGTGCGCGAGGAGGGCGGCGAGACCGTCGCCGACGTCACCGCCCGCTATTCCGAACTGACCGGTGTCGAGGTGCCGCCGGAACGAGCGCCTTCGATGATCGACGAATATCCGATCCTGGCCGTCGCCGCCGCCTTCGCCGACGGCCCCACCGCCATGCGCGGCATCGGCGAGATGCGGGTCAAGGAAAGCGACCGCATCGCGCTGATGGCGGCGGGTCTTTCAGCCTGCGGCGTCGCCGTCGAGGAAGGCCCGGACAGCCTCACCGTAGTCGGCGCGGTGCGCGCGAACCACGGCGTCAAAGGCGGCGCGAAGGTCATCACCCACGGCGACCACCGCATCGCCATGAGCCACCTGATCCTCGGCCTCGCCTCCGCCGAGCCCGTCGCCGTCGACGAACCCGGCATGATCGCCACCAGCTTCCCCGAATTCCTCCCCCTCATGCGCGGCCTCGGCGCGGAGATTTCGGAATGAGCCTCAAGATTCCCGCTCATCCCGGCGAAGGCCGGGACCCAGATGGCGTAGCTCAGATGTGGGTTCTCCGGGGTCTGAGCTCTTCCAACCCGCCACCCAGCTATGAGATCTGGGTCCCGGCCTTCGCCGGGATGAGCGGCGTTGGGTTTGAGCCCAAGCCATGAGTCTCCGCGAGAAGCCCCCCTTCGTCATCGCCGTCGACGGCCCGGCGGCCTCGGGCAAGGGCACCATCGCCACTGGGCTGGGCGAGGCCTTCGACCTGCCGGTGCTGGACACCGGCCTGCTCTACCGCTGTGTCGGCGTCCTGATGCAGAAGGCCGGCGAGGATCTCGACGACCAGGCGGCGGCGGCTTGTGCGGCGGCCCTGCTGACTGCCGACCAGCTGGACGATCCGGCGCTGCGCACCCGTGAGGCCGGCGAGGCGGCCAGCCGCGTGGCGGTGCATCCGCGCGTGCGCGGCGCCTTGATGGACTTCCAGCGGACCTTCGCCGAGCAGGATGGCGGCTCGGTGCTGGACGGGCGCGACATCGGCACGGTCATCGCCCCGGATGCGCCCGCCAAGCTCTTCGTCACCGCCCGGCCGGAGGTCCGCGCCGAGCGCCGCTGGAAGCAGCTTTTCGCCCAGGGCGAGGCGGTGAGCTACGAAGACGTGCTGGCCGACATCCGCCGCCGCGACGCCCGCGATGGCGGCCGCGACGCCGCGCCGATGAAGCCCGCGGCCGACGCGGTCTTGCTGGATACCTCTGAAATGACTATAGACCACGCCGCCGATGCGGCCCGCCGCATCGTCGAGGCGGCGCGTGCCAAGTGGATTTCCTCCACCTAGCAAATCCAACACGCCATTCCCTCGAACGGCCGCGGGCAGAATTTCACCAGCGCTATGGGGCCATCCCCTTGCGCCTTCGGTTCAACCCTTAACCCGACGTGGGGTGACTGTCCGACGGCCTGATGGGCCGCGCGGGGCCTCCGTCATTCGATACGAAAGAACATTATGGCTGACGATATGAGTATGAACCCGACGCGCGACGATTTCTCCGCGCTGTTGGACGAGTCGATGGGCGGCCGCGACTTCATGGAAGGTCAGGTTGTCCAGGGCAAGGTCGTGGCGATCGAGAAGGACATCGCGATCATCGACGTCGGTCTGAAGACCGAAGGCCGCGTCTCGCTGAAGGAGTTCGGCGAGGAAGAGGGCAAGGCCCCGATCAAGGTCGGCGACACCGTCGAGGTGTTCCTGGAACGCGTCGAAAACGCCATGGGCGAAGCCGTCCTGTCGCGCGACAAGGCCCGCCGCGAGGAAGCCTGGACCCGCCTGGAAGCCGTCTACGAGCGTAACGAGCCGGTCATGGGCGCCATCGTCGGCCGTGTGAAGGGCGGCTTCACCGTCGACCTCGGCGGCGCCTCGGCCTTCCTGCCGGGCTCCCAGGTCGACATCCGCCCCGTCCGCGACGTCGGCCCGCTGATGGGCCGCGAACAACCGTTCGCGATTCTAAAAATGGACAGGCCCCGGGGGAACATTGTTGTCTCCCGTCGCGCGATCCTCGAGGAAGCCCGCGCCGAACAGCGCACCGAGCTGGTCTCCCAGCTGCAGGAAGGCGAAGTCCGCGAAGGCGTGGTCAAGAACATCACCGACTACGGCGCGTTCGTGGACCTGGGCGGCATCGACGGCCTGCTGCACGTGACCGATATGAGTTGGAAGCGCGTCAACCACCCGAGCCAGGTCCTGGCGGTCGGCGACACGGTCAAGGTGCAGATCGTCAAGATCAACCCGGACACGCAACGCATCAGCCTCGGCATGAAGCAGCTGCAGTCCGACCCGTGGGACGGCGTGGAGGCCAAATACCCGGTGGGCGCCAAGTTCACCGGCCGCATCACCAACATCACCGACTACGGCGCCTTCGTGGAGCTGGAGCCCGGTGTGGAAGGTCTCGTCCACGTCTCCGAAATGTCCTGGACCAAGAAGAACGTCCATCCCGGGAAGATCGTCTCGACCTCGCAGGAAGTCGAAGTGGTCGTCCTGGACGTCGATCCGTCCAAGCGCCGCGTGTCGCTGGGCCTCAAGCAGGCCATGGCCAATCCGTGGGACGCCTTCCTGGCGGCTCACCCGGTCGGTTCGACCGTCGAGGGCGAAGTCAAGAACGCCACCGAGTTCGGCCTGTTCATCGGCCTCGACAACGACATCGACGGCATGGTGCACCTCTCCGACCTCGACTGGGCGGCGCCCGGCGAGGAAGCCATCGCCAAGTACAACAAGGGCGACATGGTCAAGGCCAAGGTGCTCGACGTGGACGTCGAGAAGGAGCGCATCTCGCTTGGCATCAAGCAGCTGGCCGGCGACCCGATGCAGGGCGACACCTACCGCAAGGGCCAGACGGTCACCGTGCAGGTCACCGAGATCACCTCGGGCGGCATCGAAGTGAAGTTCGGCGAGGACGAAGCGCCGATGACGGCCTTCATCCGCAAGTCGGACCTCTCCCGCGACCGTGCGGACCAGCGGCCGGAACGGTTCGCCGTCGGCGACCGCCTGGACGCCCAGATCGCCAATGTCGACAAGGCCGCGCGCCGCGTGTCCCTGTCGGTGAAGGCCCTGGAAATGGCCGAGGAAAAGGAAGCCATCGAGAAGTTCGGCGCTTCGGACAGCGGCGCTTCGCTCGGCGACATCCTGGGCGCGGCCCTGCGCGAGAAGGCCCAAAAGGACTAAGTTCCGACGCCCTCACGGCTTAGGAAAGAGCGGCGGATCGGGTGACCGGTCCGCCGTTTTCTTTTTGCACAGCGGTCCTATCGTAAGGCGATGCGCCGGCCTGGCGCGGCAGGAGCGGCTCGTTTGTCCTTGCGTCTTTTTCTCTGCGCGTTGTTTGCGGCCGTCGCCGCTTCCTTGCCAGCCCGCGCCGCCGACCGGCCGATCTATGCGCCGCCCGCCGCCTGGGTGAATGTCGCCGAGATCCCGCCGCCGCCGTCCGTCGACGGCGCGCCCGCCATCCAAGTCTTGCTGGACGACCACCAGAGCCGCCTCGACCCCGCCGGCGACGCCTATTACGCGCGCCAGGTCGTCAAGATCCTCAAGCCCGAGGGTCTGGCGAGCGTGAAGTCGATCGGCGCGATCTGGAGCCCGGACACCGAGACCGTCACCTTCCACACCCTGAGCATCATCCGCGACGGAAAGGTCATCGACCTGCTCGCCGATCATGACGCCATGCTGGTGCTCCGCCGGGAGACAAACCTCGAGCAGGCGAGCCTCGACGGGCGGATCACCGCGTCGCGGCAGATCGACGGCCTGCAGACCGGCGACATTCTCGACTTCGCCATCACCCGCACCCATGCCGACCCGGTGCTGAAGGGGCATTCCTTCGATGTCGAACGCCTGGGCTTCAGCGGGGCCATCGGCCGCTACCGCGCCGTCGTCTCGTGGCCCAAGGGCGAGCCGGTGATCTGGAAGGCGACCGCAGGCTTCGGCGACCCCGCCGTCAGCGACAAGGACGGCCGCATCACGATCAGCCTCGACAAGACTGAGATCCAGGCGCCCAAGGCGCCGATCAACGCACCACTTCGCTTCCGCCGGGTCGGACAGCTCCAGACCACCAGCTTCAAGAGCTGGGACGAGATCTCCAGGCTGATGGCGCCGCTCTACGCCAAAGCCTCCGACATCGCCAAGACCTCGCCGATCAAGGCTGAGGCCGACGCCATCGCGGCCAGGACCACCGATCCCAAGGCGCGCGCTTTCGCCGCCCTGCAGCTGGTCGAGGAAAAGACCCGCTACTTCTTCATCGGCATGGGCGAGGGCGGCTATGTGCCGGCCAACGCCGACGACACCTGGGCGCGGCGGTTCGGCGACTGCAAGGCGAAGACGGCGCTGCTGCTGTCGCTGCTCAAGGCGCTGAACGTCGACGCCGAGCCGGTGCTGGTCAATCTCGGCGCGGGCGACGGGATCGACGAGTTGCCGCCGTCCCTGTCGGCTTTCAACCACGTCATCGTGCGCGTGACGATCGCGGGCAAGTCCTACTGGCTCGACGGCACCCGCGCGGGCGACACCAACCCCCAGGCCATGCAGGCGCCGCCGCACAAGTGGGGCCTGCCCGTGCGGTCGGCCGGCGCCGGCCTGGAACAGATCGTCGAGCCGCAGATCACGGTGCCGACCGTGGACACCCTCCTGCGACTGGACGCCTCGAAGGGCCTGGATGAAAAGGCCGCCGCCCAGTATCGGATCACCTTCTCCGGCATTCTCGCGACCTCGATGCGCTCGATGGTCGCGCGCACGCCGCGGGCCGATTTCGAGCGCGCGCTGCGCCAGCAATTCGGCAATGTCGCCGGCGGCCTGGACATCGATCAGGTCGCCTGGCGCGACGATCCGGTGAAGGACCTCTTCACCCTGGAGATCACCGGCGCCAACGACATGGACTGGCGCAAGAACCAGGATGTGGGCGTGCGGGAATACCGCGTCGGGTCCGGCGCCGTTCCGCGCCTCTTCCCGCGTCGCGAGCCGGGGCCGAACCGCGATGCGCCCTTCGCCATCAACTATCCGTCCTTCACCCGCTCGCGGACCGAGATTCTCCTGCCAGACGGCGGCAAGGGCTACAGCGTTCGCGGCCCGAACGGGATCGAGCATGTGGCGGGCCTGGAAATCGTCTCAACCGCGGAGATTCAAGGCGGCGTCGCCAGCTTCACCGTCAATCAGCGTGCGATGACGCCGGAGGTTTCCTCGAAGGACGCCGAGGCGGCCAATGTCGAAATCCGCAAGCTGCGCGATGTGGACACCCTGGTGCGCGCGCCGGCCTGAGGCGCGCTTGGGAGTGCAGGATCGCCAAGAGGCAGCCTTGGGTTGTATGGCGCGATAAGAAACAAGCGCTGCCATTGCGCCGCATAAACCCTTTTTACGCCTTGAATACAAAGGCGGACTCGACCATGGTCAGCCCGGTTCCAGGGGGCCGCATGATCAAATCTGAGCTGATCGCCAAACTCGCCGAAGAGAACCCGCACCTGACGCAGCGTGACATCGAGCGCGTCGTCAGTGTGGTTCTCGAGCGCATGATCCAGGCGCTGGAAACCGGCGGCCGGGTGGAATTGCGCGGTTTCGGCGCGCTTTCGGTCCGTTCGCGCGACGCGCGCGCCGGCCGCAACCCGCGCACCGGCGAGCCGGTGGATGTGCGGGCCAAGCACGTTCCCTTCTTCAAAAGCGGCAAGGAGCTGCGGGAACGCCTCAATCTCACCGACGACTAGGTTTCTGGCGAATAGGGTCCTGTCATGAGTGAGCCGGCCAAGACGAAGCAGACGATCTTCGGCGAATTCCGCGAGTTCATCGCCCGCGGCAATGTGATCGACTTGGCCGTCGGCGTGATCATCGGCGCGGCCTTCAACGACATCGTCAAGGGCCTGGTCGACAATGTCGTCATGCCGCCGATCGGCCTGCTGCTCAGCGGCGTCGACTTCTCGCAGATGAAGTTTGTGCTGAAAGCCGCCGACCCGGCGAAGAAAGCCGCCGAGGTGGCCATCCAGTACGGCCTGTTCTTCAACACCCTGATCAAGTTCGTGATCGTCGCCTGGGTGGTGTTCCTACTGGTCAAGGGCGTCAACGCGATCCGCCGCCGCGACGCCGCGACGCCGCCTGCGGCCCCGCCGGCGCCGACGCCGCAGGAGCTGCTGCTGACCGAAATCCGCGATCTGCTGAAGAGCCGCTAAGGCCGGCAGCCGCCTCGGCCCACTGAACGCGAACGCCTACAAGCCCTATGTCTGCGACCGACGTCACCGCCGAAGTTGCGCCGCCGCCCTGGGCCGCGGCTTTGTTCGCGCGGCGGTTGGTTCCCCTGAGCGACAGCGCCTCGGCGCCGGTCTGGGGGCTGGAGGATGACCAGATCGCCGGCCGCATCTCGGAGCAGTTCACCGCCAGCGCCGGTGAGTACCACGCGCGCTACGCCGCCAGCGCACACTTCCAGGGCCTGTTCGAGCAGACGATCCGCAAGCTCGGCCTGACCATCCCCGAGGCGCCGCTGATCTTCGACATGGGTTCCGGCTCTGGCGTCAACTCGATCGTCCCCTGCTTCAACCTGTTCCCCGGCGCGCGGCAGGTGGCCAGCGATCTTTCGGGCGAGCTACTCGCCATCCTGGCCGCCTACGCCGCCGACGAGGGTCTCTCCGACCGCGTGATCTGCGTGGTCATGGATGCTATGGGCAAGAACGTGGCGCGCGAGCAGTTCGACCTGGTGACCGGAGCCTCCATCCTGCACCACCTGACCCATCCCACCATGGGCCTGCAGGCCGCGGCCCGGGCGTTGAAACCCGGCGGCCAGGCGATCTTCTTCGAGCCGTTCGACGGTTACGGCCTGATGCGGCTGGCCTATGAGCGGATCCTGGCGGAGGCCGACCTGCGCCGCGCTCCGCTCGATCCCGCCGTCGAGCAGGTCCTGCGCGCCATGATCGACGACATCGCCGCGCGCACCAGCCTGGACCGCCAGTCGCGCCAGTTCGCCGAGCTGGACGACAAGTGGCTGTTCTCGCGGGACTATATGGAGATCGCCGGGCGGGACTGCGGGTTCGCGAACGTCCGCCTCCTGTCCCACAACAACCACACCACGCTCTACCGCGACGTGGCCCACGTGCAGCTGCGGCTGGGTAGCGGCCAGGAGGGCCTGACCTTCCCGCAGTGGGCGATCGATATCCTCGACAGCTTCGACCGCGCCATGCCCCAGCTCACCAAGAACGGCTTCATGATGGAAGGCTCCGTTGTCCTGACCAAGGCGGCGTGATGCTTCGCCCTTGCGGGGATGGCCTCCAGCCCCCTAATCCCCGCTCATGGGCGTCCAGACCAAGATCTGCGGGATCAGCACCCCCGAGGCCGTGATCGCGGCTCTGGAGGGCGGCGCGGCGTTCCTCGGCTTCGTCTTCTTCGAGAAGAGCCCTCGCAACATCGCCCCTGACGCGGCCTGGCGGCTGGCGCAGCCGGTGCGCGGCAAGGCCCAGGTCGTGGCCCTGCTGGTGGACCCCAGCGACGCCGATGTGGACCGCATTGCCCAGACCCTCAAGCCCGACCTCATCCAGCTGCACGGCCAGGAAACGCCGGCCCGCGCTCGCGCCGTTGGCCAACGCGCGGGCGCGGGGGTCATCAAGGTCCAGCCGGTGTCGGAGGCGGCCGACCTCGACGCGGCGCGCGAGTTCGAGACCGTGGTGGAGCACCTGATGTTCGAGACCAAGCCGCCGAAGGACGCCGAGCGGCCCGGCGGCCATGGGAAGCCCTTCGACTGGACGCTGATGGCGGGGCGGCGCTTTCAACGCCCCTGGTTCCTGGCCGGCGGCCTCGATCCCTGGAACGTCGCCGACGCGGTGCAGCAGTCCGGTGCGCCCCTGCTGGACGTTTCCTCTGGCGTGGAGCGCGGTCCCGGACTAAAGGACCCCGCCCTGATCGCCGCGTTCCTCGACGCCGCAAAACGCGCCTGAAGTCAAAACCCCAAAGACGCCCAGTGAACGCGCCCTCAAATCCTTCGCCTGTCCGGCCCAACGATTATTCGGCCTATCCCGACGCCCATGGGCGATTCGGCGACTATGGCGGCCAGTACGTGCCCGAGACGCTTATGCCGCTGGTCCATGAGCTGGACGCGGCCTATGCGGCGGCGAAGGCCGACGCGGGCTTCCAGGCCGAGCTGGCCAGTTTCCTGACCCACTACGTCGGCCGCCCGAGCCCGCTCTATTTCGCCGAGCGGCTCACCGCCCACTACGGCGGAGCGAAGATCTATCTGAAGCGCGAGGAGCTGAATCACACCGGCTCGCACAAGATCAACAACTGCATGGGCCAGATCCTGCTGGCCCGCCGCATGGGCAAGACCCGGATCATCGCCGAGACCGGCGCCGGTCAGCATGGGGTGGCCACGGCCACGGTCTGCGCCCGCTTCGGCCTGCCCTGCGTGGTCTACATGGGCGCCGTCGATGTTGAGCGGCAGAAGCCCAACGTCTTCCGGATGAACCTCCTAGGCGCGGAAGTCCGCCCCGTGACGTCCGGCTCGGCGACGCTCAAGGACGCCATGAACGAGGCGCTCCGCGACTGGGTCACCAATGTCGACGACACCTACTATCTGATCGGCTCGGCGGCGGGCATGCACCCCTATCCGGTCATGGTCCGCGATTTCCAGTCGATCATCGGCCGCGAGGTCCGCGAGCAGATCCTGGAAGCCGAAGGCCGCCTCCCGGACGCGGTCGTGGCCTGCGTCGGCGGCGGATCGAACGCCATCGGCCTCTTCCATCCCTTCCTGAATGACGCCGACGTGAAGATCTTCGGCGTCGAGGCGGCGGGCGAGGGCCTGGCGACCGGCCGTCACGCCGCGGCGATCAATGGCGGGCGCCCCGGCGTCCTGCACGGCAACATGACCTACCTGCTGCAGGACCGGGACGGCCAGATCGAGGAGGCGCATTCGATCTCCGCCGGCCTCGACTATCCCGGCATCGGCCCCGAGCACGCCTGGCTGCACGACGTCGGCCGCGCCACTTATCTGTCGGCCACCGACACGGAGTCCCTGAACGCCTTCAGCCTGTTAGCCGAGCTGGAAGGCATCCTGCCGGCCATCGAAAGCGCCCATGCGCTCGCCCGCCTGCCGGAGATCGTCAAGGAGGTCGGCAAGGACGGGATCGTGGTGCTGAACCTCTCCGGCCGCGGCGACAAGGACGTGGCTGCCGTCGCCGCCCATCTGGGGATGGAGATTTGAGCAAGGCCCGTATCGACGCCCGCTTCGCCGCGCTGAAGGCCGAGGGCCGCGCGGCCTTCGTGGCCTATGTGATGGCCGGCGACCCCGACGCCGCGACCGCCGCCAAGATCCTTGAGGGTCTGCCCGCTGCTGGCGCCGACCTGATCGAGCTCGGCTTCCCGTTCTCCGATCCTATGGCGGAGGGCCCGCCGATCCAGCGCGCGGCGCAACGGGCGCTGAAGGCCGGCATGACGCTTTCGGGCGTGTTCGATCTCGCGCGCGGCTTCCGCGCCGCCGACGCGACGACACCGCTGATCCTGATGGGCTACATGAACCTGATCGTCACCCGCGGCATCGAGGCCTTCGCCCGCGACGCCGCCGACGCCGGGGTCGACGGGGTGATCGTCGTCGACTGCCCGCCGGAGGAGGCCGGGCCGCTGGCCGACGCCCTGGACGCGGCCCAGGTCTCGCTGATCCGGCTGGCCACGCCGACCAGCGACGATATGCGCCTCAAGACCATTGTTCGCCGCACGTCGGGTTTCGTCTATTACGTCTCCGTGGCGGGCGTGACGGGGGTCAAGGAAGCTGATGCGGCCGAGGTCGCGCCGCATGTGGCGCGGGTTCGTGCGGCGTCCGGGCTTCCGGTCGCCGTCGGTTTCGGCATCAAGACCCCGGAACGCGCCGCAGCGATCGCTCGCGTTGCGGACGCGGCGGTGGTGGGGTCCGCGCTTGTGGACGAAATCGCCGAAGCAGTGGAGATGAACGAAGACGTGACCCAGCGGGTTCTTTCCAAAGTGAGTTCCTTGGCTAAGGCTGTGCGCTCGGCGCGAGTCGGCCAAACGACGGTCTAGAACCATGGCGATGGCTGATCAGAGAAACGACAAACCCGGCCGCCCGACGCCTGCGCCCAAGGAGCGGACCGGCTGGCTGTCGCGCATTGCGCCCGGCGTGCGGAACGCCTTTTCCAAGCGCGAGACGCCGGAAAACCTCTGGGTGAAATGCCCCGACACCGGGGAGATGATCTATCGCCCCGACCTGGAAGCCGCGCTCTGGGTGACGCCCAGCGGCCACCACATGCGGATCGGGGCGGCCGCCCGCCTGCGCTACACCTTCGACGACGGCAAGTTCGAGCGCATCGCTTCGCCCGTCGTCGCCGATGACCCGCTGAAATTCCCCGACGTGAAGTCCTATCCCGACCGCCTGAAGGCCGCCCGCAAGGCGAGCGGCGAGCAGGACGCTCTGGCCATCGGCTACGGCAATATCCAGGGCCAGCCTGTCTTGGTGGCCGTGCAGGACTTCGCCTTCATGGGCGGGTCGCTGTCGATGGCGGTGGGCGAGGCCTTCATCAAGGCCGCCCAGGAAGCCGTGAAACGCGAGGTCCCCTTCGTGATCTTTACCGCCGCGGGCGGCGCGCGGATGCAGGAGGGGACGCTGTCCCTGATGCAGATGGCGCGCACGACGCTGGCGCTGAACGAGGTCAAGGCCGCGGGCCTGCCCTATTTGGTGGTGCTGACCGACCCGACCACGGGCGGGGTGATGGCTTCCTACGCCATGCTGGGCGACGTCCACCTGGCCGAGCCCAATGCGCTGATCGGCTTTGCCGGCCGGCGCGTGATCGAGCAGACCATCCGCGAGACCCTGCCGGCGGGCTTCCAGCGCGCCGAGTTCCTGATGGAGCGCGGCATGGTCGACAAGGTGGTGACCCGCGCCGAACTGCCGGGGGTGCTGGGCTCGATCCTCAAGACCCTGATGATGGGGCGCGCCCAACTTCCCGCCGCCTGATGTGACCCCCCCAAGTTTGGACAAGGGCGTCGATCACGACCCGATCCGCGCCTCGGATGCGGTAATCCAGCGCCTCCGCGCCAACCACCCGACCCTGATCGACCTGACGACCGGGCGCGTCGAGCGCCTGCTGGCCGCGCTGGGCCATCCCGAACGCCGCCTGCCGCCGGTGATCCATGTGGCCGGCACCAATGGCAAGGGCTCGACCGTCGCCTACCTGCGCGCCATCGCCGAGGCGCAGGGCCTGAGAGTCCACGCCATCACCTCGCCGCATCTGGTGCGCTTCGCCGAGCGGATCCGCATCGCGGGCAAGCTGATCACCGACGCCCAGCTGGACGACCTCACCGATCGGGTCGAGGCCGCCAACGCCGGCGAGCCAATCAGCTTCTTCGAGATCACCACGGTCCTGGCGCTGGAGGCCTTCGCCGAGACCCCGGCCGACATCTGCCTGGTGGAGGTGGGCCTGGGCGGCCGCTTCGACGCCACCAACGTCTTCGACGCCCCGGCGGTCAGCGTGATCACGCCCGTCGACTACGACCATCTGGAGATGCTGGGCCCCGAGCTCGGGAAGATCGCCTGGGAGAAGGCCGGGATCATCAAGCGCGGCCGCCCCGTCGTCGTCGCCCGCCAGCCGGACGAGGCGCTGGAAGCCATCGAGCGCGAGGCCGACGACCGCATGGCGCCGCTGTTCCTGATGGGCCGCGACTTCGACGCCTGGGAAGAACGCGGCCGGCTGATGGTGCAGATGCCCGACCGGCTGCTGGACCTGCCGGCCCCCAGCCTGTTCGGCGGCTATCAGTTCGACAATGCGGGCCTCGCCGTGGCCGCGGCGCTCACCTTCAACCACGACCTCGGCGAGGACGACCTGGGCCGCGGCGTCTCCTCGACCGTCTGGCCGGCGCGGTTCCAGCGCCTGACCAAGGGCCCGCTGGCGGCGCTGGCCAAGGCGCGGGGCTCGGACCTGTGGCTGGACGGCGGCCACAATCCGCACGCGGGCCGCGCCCTGGCCGAGGCCGCCTCGCGCCTGGTGGACCGCGACCCGCGGCCCCTGGTGCTGGTGGCCGGGATGTTCGCGCGGAAGGACGCCGAGGGCTACTTCCGGCCCTTCGCCGAGATGCACCCGAAGGTCTTCACTACCACCTTCGAGTCCGACATGGCCGCGACGCCGGGCGATCTCGCCAAAGCCGCGCGCCTGGCCGGGATAGACGCCACGCCTGTGCCGGATGTCACCGAGGGCGTTCGCAAAGCCCTGGATGGCTCCGGCCCGGCCCCACACGTGCTGATCTGCGGCGGCCTGCACTTCGCCGGCGAAGTCCTGGCCATGAGCCCGGAGACGTGGCCGACGTAACCCTTCCCTCCCCGTCTGGGGCTACCGGATTCACACATCTAAATAGAATGAGTGCTTTCAGTGGCTTACCGGAGACCAACAAGTCCGTACACTGAGAGTCCGTGCTGGGCAGGTTGTCTTGAAACGATTGAGCATTTTCCGCCTAGCAGGCCGGAACTCGGACCTCAGCGGGGAGATGTGTGAATGCCGTAGCCGTCTGGGGAGGGTGGCGACCCCGGCCTTGATCCGGGGGAGACGGGTGGGGAAGTGCGGATCAGAGTGCGGAGTCAGCGCTTGAACGCGATTTCCCCACCCTGGCCGCGAAGCGGCCTGTCCCTCCCCACTAAGGGGAGGGAAGTCAAACCTACGCGGCCGCGGCGACGCCGGCTTCGTTCAGCCATTCCAGGATCTTCTGCTTGGGCATGGCGCCGACCTTCATGGAGGCCATCTGGCCGTCCTTGAAGAGCATCATGGTGGGGATGCCGCGCACGCCGTAGCGCGAGGGCGTGGTCGGGCTTTCTTCGATGTTCAGCTTGGCGATGGTGACGTTGGCGCCCAGCTCGGCCGCGATCTGCTCGAGGGCGGGGGCGATCTGCTTGCAGGGGCCGCACCACTCCGCCCAGAAGTCGACGAGGACGGGGCCGGCGGCCTGCAGGACGTCCTTTTCGAAGGATTCGTCGGTGACCTTCACGGTGCTCATGAAATTCTCCTTGCGCGTCAGCGGTTTCCGAACGTGGAGCCGACGCATCTCGATCCGCCGATGTAGGAGCGGGTCGCCCTGGTATCAACCTCAACCGGCAAGCTCGGCAAGCGCTTTCGCCAGCAGGTTTTCTGGGACGGGCATCAGCTTCGGCCCGTCGGTCCAGACCAGCGCCGCCTCGACCGTCCTGCCGGGGAAAACGTCGCGCAGCACGGCGGCGTAGATCGCCATCTGGCGCAGGTAGGCCGGATCGGTCGCCTCGATGGCGTCGGGCGAGGGCCGGTTGGTTTTGAAGTCGACAACCAATATCTGGCCGGGCAGCGCCACTAGGCGGTCGATGCGGCCGCTGATCTTCAGGCCGGGCGGCAGGCCGGCGGCGGAGCCGGCGATCGCCACCTCGGAGCGGCTGCCCGGCCCGAACACCTCGGCGAAGCGGGGATCTTCCAGGACGGAGAGGGCCGCGGCGGCCATCTCCCCGCGCTGGGCGGGCGTCAGGTCGCGTTCGCGGGCCAGCAGGGCCTCCGCGCCCGCCGCCCATTCGCCGGGCGCCAGGTCTGGCAGCACCTGCAGCAGTCGGTGGATCAGGTCGCCGCGCCGGAACCGGCCCAGCCCGCCGACCGCGGACAGCGGGGATGGCGCGGGCGCACGGGCGTCTTCGCCCAGATCGGAGGGCGAGGCGTAGCGGGCGAAAGCCTCCGCGGGCGGCGCCGTGGCGGTCCAGGCGGGCAGGGCTGTGCTCGCAGCTTTGGCGGCGCCGGCGCGACCCAGCACGCGGGGATCCGGCCCGAAGCGCTGGAATTCCAGGCCCTCGCTGGCGACCGTTCGCACGCCCGGCGCAATGTCGGCGTGGACCAGGGCGTCGCGCACCGCGCCCCACCAGCCGGCCAGCTTGGCCGGGTCCGTGCGCTCTGACCGTCGGCCGCAGAGCACCAGCCGGTCGCGCGCCCGCGTCAGGGCCACATAGAGCAGCCGATAGGCCTCGGCCTCGTCGCGTTGGCTGCGGGCCTCGCGCGCCCTGGCGGTGGCTTCGCAGTCGCGGGCGCCGGACGAACACCACAGGAAGCCCTCATCGCCGGGATTGCCGGCCCGCATCAGCGGTGAGCCGCGGGCGGTCTGGGTCAGGGTGGTCTCCGGCAGGAACACGATCGGCGCCTCCAGGCCCTTGGCGCCGTGTGCGGTCATCACGCGGACCTCACGCCGCTCGGCCTCCATCTCGCGCTTGACGGTGATGTCGAGGCCGGCGAGCTCGGCGGCCAGGCGTTCCAGGTCGTGGACGCCGCGCGCCTCGGCGGCCAGCACCTGGTTCAGGAACTCGTCCAGCGCGTCCTGCGCCTCCGCGCCCAGGCGGCGCAGCAGACGCTGGCGCATGGAATGGCCGTCCGCGCCCCTGGCGCCCAGCCGCCGGGCGTAGAATTCGAAGGGCCGCTGCTGGCCGGCCTCGGCCCGGGCGTCGGCCAGGAACGCGTGCGCCTCGGCCCAGTCGGGCCGCTCATCCGCGCGCCGTTGCAGCCGGTCCCACAGGCTCTCGCCCTTGCGGCCATGCGCCAGGGCGTAGAGCGCATCGTCGTCCAGGCCGCAGAACGGGCTCTTCAGCAGAGCCGCCAGAGTCAGCTCGTCGCCGGGGAACAGCGCGAAGCGGGCGAGCGCGGTCAGGTCGTCGAAGACGATGTGCTCGGAGAGCGCCAGCCGGTCGGCGCCGGCCACGGGGATGTCCGCATGCTTCAGGGCCCGCAGGATCTCCTCGAACAGGGCGCGGCGGCGGCGGACCAGGATCAGCACGTCGCCGGCGTGGGCCGGCCGCCAGGCCCTCTCGTCCTTGTCGAACACCGCCTCGCCGCGGGCGATCAGCGCCTTGATCTCGGCGGCGATGCGCCGCGCCAGGCGGCGGTTGGCGCCGTCCTCCGGCTCGGCGTCGAGCGGCGCGTCCCAGGCCTCGCGCTCCTCGCCCTTGGCCTCGACCTCCAGCGGCCAGATGTCGACGCAGCCGGCGTGGTCGGCGCGCTCGGCCTTGTGGACGACGGGCTCCGGCTCTTCGCGCGGCTGGATCGCCCCCGCAAGCGTCGGCGGCGAGAACACCGCGTCCACGAAGCTCAGCACCTGTGGCGTCGAGCGCCAGGAGCTCATCAGGTCGACGCGCTCGAACCGGAACCCCGCGCCGGTCGCCCGGTCGCGATGGAACTCGAACTTACGCAGCAGAAGCTCCGGCCGCGCGCCCTGGAAGGAGTAGATCGACTGCTTCTCGTCGCCGACCACGAACATGTCGCGCGCGCGGGTCTCGCCGCGGACACCCGCGCCGGAGAAGAACTCCTCGGTCAGCGAATCGACGATAGTCCACTGGTCCGGCGCGGTGTCCTGCGCCTCGTCCACCAGGATGTGGTCGATGCCGCCGTCGAGCTTGTAGAGCACCCAGGACGCCGCCGGCCGGTCGCGCAACAAATGGCAGGTCTTCTCGATCAGGTCCGCGAAGTCGAGCGCGCCCGCCGCATCTTTCTCCAGGCGGTAGGCGGTCAGGTAGGCGTTGGCGAGCGTCAGGACGTGGCTGGTGTCGACGGCGATGGTCGCCGCGCGGATACGCTGGCGGGCCAGTTCCAGGCGCGCCTGCTCGGCTAGCAGCTTCAGCCGCAGGCCCTCATGCGCCTTCAGGCCGCTGGTCTTGCCGATCCACTTGACCCCGTCGCCCTCGCCGCCCTGGGTGAAGAAGATCGCCAGGGCCTGGTCGACGGTTGCGCCCGGATCGGCGGCCACCGTGGCGAGCTGGCCGCCGTACTTCTGGTCGGTCGCCGTACCCAGACGCAGGACATCGGCGGCCTCGCGCCAAAGGCTCCGGTCCATCTGCGCCATGGCTTCGGCGCCGATCGCTTCGGGGTCGGACCCGCGGGTGACGTCCACCGCCCGCCACACCCAGCCGATCGCGCCCTCCAGCCCGCCTTCGCGGCCCAGGAAGTCGGCCAGCGCCCCGCGGCGGGCCTCGAAGTCGGCGAACATCGCCTGGAAGCTCTGGAAGTCGAGCGCCACCGACATCCGGGCATAGGCGTCGGCGACCTCCCCGGCGCTGACCAACGCCAGGCCCGCCACTGTGCGCCGCGCGGCCTGCGCCACGGCAGCCGAGGCGGAATCGTCCATTACCCGGAAGCCCGGCGAAACGCCGGCCTCCAGCGGGAAGCGCCGCAGCAGCTTTTCGCAGAAGGCGTGGATGGTCTGGATTTTCAGCCCGCCCGGTGTCTCCAGCGCCTGGGCGAACAGGCTGCGGGCCGTGGAGAGCTCGGCGGCGTCGAAGGGGCGGTCCTCAAGCGCGCTGAGCCTGGCGGCCAGGTCCGCATCGGGCGCCACCGACCAGTCGCCCAGCACCTCGAACAGCCGCCGCTGCATCTCCGACGCCGCGGCCTTGGTGTAGGTGACGCAGAGGATGGTCTCCGGCTTGGCGCCGGCCAGCAACAGCCGCGCCACCCGGTCGATCAGGGTCTTGGTCTTGCCCGACCCCGCGTTGGCGGTGACGAAGGCCGACAGGCCGGGATCGGCGGCGATGCGTTGTGGATCGCCAAGCGTGGTCTGCGGATCGAGCAGGTCGAGCGTCATTCTTCGCCCTCCTCGCCGCTGGTGGACCATTCGAAGACGCGCGCCAGGTGGTCGTAGTCGCTGACGCGGGCCTTCACGAACTGCGGGGCCACGCGCGACAGGTAGGGCTGGCCCGGACTGTCGAAGCGGGCGACCAGCTCGGCCAGGCCCGCCAGCGCCTTGGCGGCGGCCTCGGCGCTCTCGTCGCCGGCCAGCGCGCGGATCTCGACCTTGCCGGCGGGTTTGCGGCCGGTGATCTCCAGATAGGTCAGGTCGCCAGGCTCCAGCCTGCCCAGCTCCGGGAAGCCGCCCGCCTGCAGGATGGCGGCGGTCAGCGTCAGCTGCGGCGAAAATCCGGTGGCGACTTCCTTCTTCGACGGCGCCTTGCCGGTCTTGTAGTCGAGGATGTGGCCATAGCCCTCGGCGGTCGCCTCGATCCGGTCGGCGCGGGCGGTGACCTTGAAGGGGCCGGCGGGCGCGCTGATCGTCCGCTCGCCTTTCAGCTCCACATGGATGGTGCGGCCATCGCGCCGTTCGTGTTCCAGATCGGCGACCCATTCGGCCGCCTCCACGGCCAGAGCCGCCTCGCGCGCCATGGCCTCGTGCGGCAGGCCGGCCCTCTCCAGCTCTTCCAGATAGAGGCTCGCGAAGGTCGCGGCGGCGTCCGGTGGCAGGTCGGCGGGATAGGCCTCGGCGAACCGCTCGAAGGCCGCGTGGATCGCCGTGCCGCGGGCCCGGGCGTCGGCGGTTTCGTCCGGGCGGTTCAGCGGGTAGAGCCGTAGGATGTCGCGCGCCCAGACGGCGTAGGGGTCGCGGGTCAGGCTCTCGATGCGGGTTACCGCCAACTCGCGGGGGCGGTCGGCGACCGGTGGGCGGGGCGCGGGACGCTTGGCTGGGCTGTAGCCGTCCGGCGCATCGACGTTGCGGGCCCAGGCCAGGACCTCGGGCCGCTCCGGGATCGCCAGGCCCGCACCGCGCGCCAGGGTCTCCAGCCGCCAGAGCCAGCGGGACTTCACCGACGGCGCGCCCTCGCGGCGCTCGGTGTGCAGCAGGATCACCTCCGGCGCGCACGCCGCCTGGGCGAAGTCGTGGGCGGCGAGGCCGATGCGCCGCTCCGGCGAGGGCAGGCCCAGGGTCTCGCGCATGGGCCGCGACAGGAAGGGGTCGAGCGCCGCGCCGCCGGGCCACACGCCCTCTTCCAGGCCGGCGACCACCAGCCGGTCGGCGCGCACCAGCCGGGCCTCGATGGCGCCCAGGATGCGCAGGCGCGGATGGGTCGCGCCGCCGGAGCGCACGGTCTCGCCGTCCATCAGCCGCGATAGCAGGTCGGCGAAGCCGCGCTCGGTCACCTGCGGCAGGTCGCCGCCGTCCTGCACCAGGGCGCTCAGCAGGCGCGACATGGCCTCGCCGCCATGCCCGGCCCACAGTTCGTCCTCGCCACCGGCCGCCAGGGCTTCCATGGCCGCCGCCGTGCGCCGTGCGGCCTGCGCCGGCGAGTCCAGCTCGTCCGGCCAGCCGAGGCCCTCGACGATCGCCTCCAGCCGTTCGGCCAGGGGCAGGGCCTCGGGCGCCTCGGCGAGCCGCGCCTTGAGTTCGTCCCAGCTCCGCGGTCGCGGACCGCGCAGGGCCAGGCGTTCCAGCGTTTCGCTGGGCCCCAGGCGGGAGAACGGGTGCTTCAGCAGGCCGAGCAGGGTCACCGGATCCAGCGGATCGACGGCGGCGCGGGCGGCGAGCCCGGCCAAAGCCCCGCAGCGACAGCCGGCCAGGCTCTCGCCCACCGAGCTGTCGGGGATCACGCCCCAGCGGGCCAGCTTGGCGGTCACCCGCCGCGCCAGCACCTGGTCGGGGGTCACCAGGGCCGCGGTCCGGGCGGGCGTCTCCAGCGCCTCGCGCAGCAGCAGCGCCGTGGCCGTGGCGGCCTCCTCCTCGGTCCGCGCGCTGACCAGGGACAGCCCTTTCAGACCCTCGGCGATGGGATCGACGCCGTCCCTGGCGCCTTCCTTTCGGAGCGCCGCGATGACCTGCAGCCAGTCGGCGGTCTCTTCCGCAGGCCGCAGGGCCTCATTGACGATCCGGCGGCGCCAGCGGCCGGCGGACTCGGCGCTGATCGAGGCGGGCCAGAGCTCGACCTCAGCCTTGGCGATCCCGGCCTGTTCCAGCAGCCGCCGCAGCGCGCCTTGCGGGTGCTGGACGTCCACCTTGGCCCAGGCCTTGTCGGCGAGGTTCTGGTCGAGCCCGGGCAACACGACGCAGCCGCGCGGCGCCTGGGCGACGGCGATCAAGAGTTCGCGGGTGGCCTTGGCGGTGCCGGTCGAGCCCGCGGCCACCAGCACGCCCTTCGGCGGGTTGGCGGTCCAGACGGCGGCGAGACGGCGCAGCAGCCGCACGCGACGCTCGCTGACGTCGACGACGCCCAGCGCCTCCAGCCGCTTCGGCCAGGCGGTCAGCGCCGCCTCCAGGAAACCGCGCGAGACCTGCCAGTGCTCGGCCAGTTCGGCGTCCACCAGGCCGGCCAGCCGGTCGCCGACCTCAACCTCCTCGATCTGCAGGCCATCGAAGAAGCGCCCCAGGGCGTCAGCCAGGTCCAGGGCGGCCGAGGCCGTCGCGAAGCCGCCGGGCAGCAGGGCCGCGAGTTCCGCCACCAGCCGGGTCAGCTCGAAGCGCCGCTTCAGGGGGTCGATCGCCGCGGGCAGGTCCAGCGCCAGGTCGCCGGGCTCGAAGGGCGGCTCGCCGGCCTCCAGGTCGCCCAGCGGCCGCATCTGCGGCGGCAGGATCGCCCGGCCTCCGGCGGCGTGGAGGAAGGCGTCGCTCAACGCCCGTGCGCCGCGCCGGGTGGGCGTCAGGATGACCGCGTCGGCCAGGGCCTCAGGCCCGTCGCCCGCCAGCAGATCGAACAGGCCCTGGGCCAGGTCTTCGGCGAACGGCCGCTGCGCCGGGATATTGTACCAGCGCGGCCCCGCTCCATCGAAGAGCCCGCTCACCCCACCCGGGCCTCCACGCCCGAACCGAGCCTGGCTTCCGTCGCGTCGCGCGCGGCCGGGTCGCCGACGTGCATCCAGAAGGCCTCCATGGCCAGGCCGTAGAGCCGTCCTTCAGCCTGCAGCCGATGCCAGATGGGAACGATCGAGAAGGCGGCGTCCGTCTGCCCGTCGAGGATCTGCGGCTTCAGGATGCCGAAGCCGACATTGGCGAAGGGCGTCACCACATCCGGTGAGGCCGAGTGGGTCAGCCGACCCTCGGCGTCCATTAGGAAGCCCTGCGGGCCCTCGAAGCCGATGCCGTGGCCGCGGGCGACCAGCAGCAGCAGCAGGTCCATCCGCGCCGGGTCCCAAGTCTGCTTCAGGGCCTCCAGCGCAGGCGTTCCGCTTTCCAGCCACAGCGAGTCGATGTTGGCGACGAAGATCGGGTTCTCGCCCAGCAGACGGCGCGCGTGCTGGATGCCGCCGCCGGAATCCAGCAGGCCGGCGCGCTCGTCGGAGATCAGGATTTCCAGGTCGTGGCGGGCGGCCAGGTGCGCCTCTACCTGCTCGGCGAAGTGGTGGACATTGACCACCGCGCGCGTCACGCCGGCGTCGCGCAGCTTGTCCAGCACCCGGTCGATCAGGGCGCGGCCGGCCACCGGGATCAGCGCCTTGGGCCGGTCATCGGTCAGCGGGCGCATGCGGGTGCCGAGGCCCGCGGCCAGCACCATCGCCGTGGTCGGCCCCGCCGCGCTCACGCGCGGGCCTCCGCTGGGACGTGACGGTCGAACCACGACTTCAGGTCGGCCAGAGCCGGGTCGGTCAGATTGCGTTCGAGGTAGCGCCAGGTGCGGGGCATGAAGGCCTTGTACTGCGAGCGGCCGAGCAGCGCCTGCCGCGCGAAGACGCGGCCGAGGATTCTTGCGGCGTTCGAGGCCGCCAGCGCCCGATAGTCGGCCAGGTACCTCTCGCGGTCGGTCTCCGGACGGGCCGCCAGGTAGCGGTCCAGCATCGACGCTTCGAGCTCCGGCGAAACGTCGCGGCGCGCATCCTGTAGCAGGTGCAGCAGGTCCCAGGTCGGGTGCGCTTTCAGCGCGTCCTGGAAGTCGAGCAGGCCGACGCGGGCCGGGCCCTTGCGGTTGGGCAGCCAGAGCAGGTTCTGGGCATGGTAGTCGCGGTGGCAGAAGACGCCCGCGCCGGCCTCGCCGCGCACCCAGACCGGAGCCCACAGCCGATCCCATTCAGCGACCCCGTCGGGCCCGAAGGCGGCCAGGCCCGCGAACTTCGGCCACCATTCCAGGAAGGTGTCGGTGGCGACCTTCAGGGCCAGCCGATCATAGGTCAGCAGCGGCCAGCTCACCCCCTGGGCGGTCAGTATGGCCGGCGGCGTCTCGGCATGGAGCTGGACCTGGACGTCCACGGCGGCCTCGTAGAGCGGAAGCTCCGGCTCCCCGTGCGCGATCAATGTGGCGAACAGGCCATCGCCCAGGTCCTCCAGCACCGCGAAGCCGTCGTCCACGTCGAATGCCTCCACCACCGGCGCCGACAGGCCGTGGGCGCGCAGATAGTCGGCGGTGGTGACGAAGGCGGCGATCGACCCGGCGGCCAGCCGCGCGGCGGCGTTGTAGCCGAGCGCCATCCGCTCGGCGTCGCTGGCGCCCGGCGGGCAGATCGGGGTCTCCAGCACCGGCGGCTGGTCCATCAGGATCAGCGGCCGGCCGCCCGGCGGATGCAGCCGCTCATAGCTGCGCGTCGAGGCGTCGCCGGCCAGCGGCTCGCGCCGCGCCGCGCTGAGGCCGCAGTCCTTGAGGAACCGCGCCTTCGCCGCCTCCCGCTCAGGGTTCAACCTGCCGTCCCTCCCATGCCCCATGAGGCGTCAGCCGCGCCGCGCGGCCCGCCCCCTCAATGGCGATCTCTACATCGAGTCGATCCGGCGGAAGCCGCCCCGCCAATCGATCGGGCCACTCGATCACCGCGGCCCCGTCGTCCAACGCCTCGTCCAGCCCGATCTCATAAGCCTCGTCCGGATCGGTGAGGCGGTAGAGGTCGAAGTGGGCGATCTTGAGTCCCGCGCCTTCGTAGAATTGCACCAGGGTGAAGGTCGGCGACGGCACGTCTTCGTCCGGCGTCGTCAACGCCCGCACCAGGGCCCGCGCCAGGGTCGACTTGCCGGCGCCCAGCGGCCCCGAAAGGCACACCGCCTCGCCGGGCCGCAAGACGCGCGCAATGGCCGCGCCGAGCCGCGCGGTGGCCGCCTCGTCACCTAAGATCACGCGGACGCCCGGGCCGGGCCGGCGGCCGGGCCGCATTCGGCATAGGCCTTCAGGGTCTGGGCGTCGGAAGCGACCGTCATGAGACGGAGGATGCGCTGGCGCGGGGGCGATGGGCAAGCGCCCAGCCGGCGTGTCTAGGCCGTGATGTCCAGCAAGGTCCCGACGCCGGCGGGCGGGGTGGAACGGAGCTTCTGGGCATTGCCGTCCGCGTCGGTCTCCTGCGCCGGACCCTTCACCGGCATGACCGGCGGCACAGCCGAGACCGGCTGGTAGTAGGTCGGTCCGGTGGGGATGGCGGCGACTTGCAACGGCGGTTCCGGCGCTTCAGACTGCCTGACGCTAAGGCCAACCTCTTAAACGATCGTGAGGCGGGGTTTCCGTCCCGGCGTTCAGGGTCTAAATCCCCCGCCATGCGTGACATCACCCACTTCATCGACGGCGCTCCGGTCGCCGGGACCTCCCATCAGTACGGCCAGGTGTTCAACCCGAACACCGGCGAGGTGCAGGCCCGCGTGGCCCTGGCCAGCGTCGGCGAGATGGACCTCGCCGTCGCCTCGGCGCTGAGGGCGCAACAGCACTGGGCGCTGGTCAATCCGCAGCGCCGCGCGCGGGTGATGTTCGATTTCAAGCGGCTGATCGAGGCGAACATGGACGAACTGGCCGAGCTGCTCTCGTCGGAGCACGGCAAGGTCATCGCCGACTCGAAGGGCGACATCCAGCGCGGCCTGGAGGTGATCGAGTTCGCCTGCGGCATCCCGCATGCGCTGAAGGGCGAATACACCGAGGGCGCAGGCCCCGGCATCGACGTCTATTCCATGCGCCAGCCGTTGGGCGTCTGCGCGGGCATCACCCCGTTCAACTTCCCGGCGATGATCCCGATGTGGATGTTTGGCATCTCCATCGCGGTCGGCAACGCCTTCATCCTGAAGCCCTCGGAGAAGGACCCGTCGGTCCCCGTCCGCCTGGCCGAGCTGATGATGGAGGCCGGCGCGCCCAAGGGCGTGCTGAACGTGGTGCATGGCGACAAGGTCGCGGTGGACGCCATCCTGCAGCATCCGGACGTCAAGGCCGTCAGCTTCGTGGGCTCGTCCGACATCGCCCAGTACGTCTACAGCCACGGCACGGCCAACGGGAAACGGGTCCAGGCCATGGGCGGGGCCAAGAACCACGGCATCGTCATGCCCGACGCCGACCTCGACCAGGCGGTGAAGGACATCACCGGGGCGGCCTTCGGCTCGGCCGGCGAGCGCTGCATGGCGCTGCCGGTGGTGGTGCCGGTGGGCGCCAAGACCGCGGAGGCTTTCCGCGAGAAGATGCTGGCTGAGATCGAGACCCTGAAGGTGGGCATCTCCACCGACGCTTCGGCCCAGTACGGCCCGGTGGTTTCAGAGGTGCACCGCAGGCGCATCTCCGACTACATCCAGCTGGGGGTCGAGGAAGGCGCCGAGCTCATCGTCGATGGCCGCGACTTCTCCCTGCAGGGCTACGAGAACGGCTTCTTCATCGGCCCCTCGATGTTCGACCACGTGAAGCCCGGCATGCGCACCTATCAGGACGAGATCTTCGGGCCGGTCCTGCAGATGGTCCGCGCCGAGAGCTTCGAGGAGGCCGTGGCGCTCCCCTCCAACCATCAGTACGGCAACGGCGTGGCCATCTTCACCCGCAACGGCCGCGCCGCGCGCGAGTTCGCCAGCCAGGTGCAGGTGGGCATGGTCGGCATCAATGTGCCGATCCCGGTGCCGGTCGCCTACCACACCTTCGGCGGCTGGAAGCGTTCGGCCTTCGGCGACACCAACCAGCACGGCATGGAAGGCGTGAAGTTCTACACCAAGGTGAAGACCATCACCGCCCGCTGGCCGGAAGGCGCAACCGAAGATAGCGCCTTCGTCATCCCGACGATGAAGTGAGCGCGTAGCGACTCATCCCGGCGCAGGCCGGAATCCAGCCGTCAGGTCCGGCGGCTGATCTGGTCCTTGGTCGCCGTGCGGGTCTTGGGGCCCGACGCGCGGTCCGGCTTGGCGCCGCGGTTGGCGTGGTTGGCGTTCAGGACCGCGGCCTCGTCGCCCGGCTCGCTGCGCAGGTCCTCGTCGTAGTTGTCGAGTTCGAGCGGCGTCTGCGGCAGCTGATCGGGGTCGCGCTGCGCGTCGAGTTCGCGCTGGCCCACGCCCAGGCCCTGTTCGCGTCCAGGGTTCGCCTCGATCTCAGAGGTTTCGAAGGTGCGGTCTTCGTCGGCCACGGGACGTCTCCTTGTGTGAGTTGGATCAACCCGCGGCGCTGACGCCTGTTCCTTTCGCCCATTCCTTGCGCGGAGCTTCACCGCCCGCTAGGCGGGGCTATGGCCTCCGCCCTGCAAGCCGCCTACGACGCCCGGATCGCCGCGGGCGAAATCCGGGCCGACCCGGCGCAGGCGGCGGGATTGGCGGCCCTGGTCCGCCTGGAGGCCGATCTCGCCGAAGCGCCCACGAACGGCGGCCTGAAGGGCCTGTTCCGCAAGCCCCCGTTCCACAGGATTGAGGCCGAGCGCGGCGTCTACCTCTGGGGGCCGGTCGGGCGCGGCAAGTCGATGCTGATGGACCTCTTCTTCGAGGTGGCCCCGACGCCCAAGAAGCGGCGCACCCACTTCCACGTCTTCATGGGCGAGATCCACCGGGCCATCGGCGAGTGGCGCACCGGCGACGCCGCAGCGCGCAAGGCCCGCTTCGGCCAGCATAAGGGCGACGACCCGATCGTCCCCGTCGCCGACCGGGTGGCCGAGGCCGCACGGCTGATCTGCTTCGACGAGTTCCAGGTCACCGACATCGCCGACGCGATGATCCTGGGCCGCCTGTTCGAGGCCCTGTTCGCCCGCGGCGTCACCCTGGTCGCCACCTCCAACCGCGCGCCGGACGGGCTCTACAAGGACGGTATCAACCGCCAGCTGTTCCTACCATTCATCGCCCTGCTGAAACGGCGGCTGGAGGTGGTCAGCGTCGCCGGCGGCCATGACTATCGCCTGGACCGCCTGCGCGCGGCGGGGACCTGGTTCTCGCCAAACGATCCGGACAACCAGCGATCCTTCGCCACCCTCTGGCGCGATATGCTGGATGGCGAGGAGGAGACCGGCGCGACCCTTGAGGTCCTGGGCCGCAAGATCATGCTTCCCCATGCCCTGGGCGGGCAGGTCCGGGCGAGCTTCGCCAGCCTCTGCTCGGTGGCGCTCGGCCCCAACGACTACGTGGCCCTGGCCGACCACTTCCACACGGTCTTCCTGGAGGACGTGCCGAAGCTGACGGCCGCGCGGCGGGAGGAGGCGCGGCGCTTCGTGATCCTGATCGACGCGCTTTATGAGGCCCACGCCAAGCTGATCGTCTTGGCCGAGGCCCAGCCGGCCCAGCTCTATCCGGCCGGCGACGGCGCCTTCGAGTTCGAACGCACGGCGTCCCGCCTGGAAGAGATGCGTTCGGCGGACTGGCTGGCCGACATCGCGCCAGCGGCCTGACGCCGACTCAACCCAGAATCGCGGCGGAGCTCGCCTCGCCAGACGATATTATGCATTTCTTATAGAGCGCCCCCAGGCCAGCGCCCATGCGATGCGCCAGCCATGGTTGTGGAAGAAAACGCCCGGGTTGCCGGCTTTTCGCGCCATTCAGGCCGGCCATTAACGATCCGATAAGCGCGCAGGGGTCCTGTGATCGGGCGGCCGTCCCTGCAGTGTCGCGAGCCCAGAATGGGCCAGTTCCGCCGTTCCCCGCTTGCGTCGCTACAGGATTTCCCATGTTCGAGGATGTGCCCGCCATGATGGCCGGGTCAGTGACGCCGCCGCCCGTCAGGCTCGCGAAGAGCCTGGGGCTGGCCTTCCTGGGCCGCACCATCTTCGAAGGCGTTCGCCTGGCTGAGGTCTGGGACCCGCTCGCCAAACGCTTCCTCGCCGATCCGCACGACTCCGGCGCGCTCATGGACCTGGCGACCCTCGTGCAGATGCGCGGCGACCGCGAGAAGGCCCTTGAACTGCAGGCCTCCGCCATTGAGCAATGCCGCGTCTATCGCACCACCCACGGCACGGGGCAGGGCCCGAAGATCCTGGCCTTCATGGCGCCCGGCGACTTCATGACCAACACCCCGATCGACTTCCTGCTGGAAGGCTCGAACGCGGAGCTGACCCTCTACTACGTCGACGGCGACCTGCCGGCCCCGGACCGGGTTCCGGAGCACGACGTCGCCTTCCTGGCGATTGGTCAGGCTGATGACGGCTCGGCGGCGCTCGCCAGGTTGCGCGGCGCCTTCGACGCCTGGCCGCGGCCGGTGGTGAACGGCCATCCCGACCGGATCGCCGCCCTCAGCCGCGACGGCGTCGCCGATCGTTTCGAGGGCCATCCCCAGGTCATCTGCCCGCCGACCCGGCGGGTCGACCGCGCCGCCCTGGCCGCCGTCGCCGCGGGCGAACTGGCGCTTGAGGCCCTGCATGGCGACCTGCGCTATCCGATCATCGTGCGTCCCATCGGCTCCCACGCCGGCAAGGGGCTGGAGAAGGTCGGCGACGCCGCCGAGCTGGCCGCCTATGTCGACGGCCATGCCGCCGAGGCCTTCTTCATCGCTTCGTTCTTCGACTACGCCGGCGCCGACGGCCTCTATCGCAAGCTGCGGGTGGTGTTCGTCGATGGTAAGCCCTTTGTCGCCCACATGGCGGTTTCCGCCCGCTGGATGGTGCACTACCTGAACGCCGACATGGCGGACCCGGCCAACCGCGCCGCCGAGGCCGAGATGATGGCCACCTTCGACGCGGGCTTCGCCCAGCGCCACGCCCTGGCGTTCGAGGCCCTGACCCAAGCCTTCGGTCTCGACTATTTCGGCATCGACTGCGCCGAGACCCAGGACGGCCGTCTGGTGGTCTTCGAAGCCGACGTGGCGATGATCGTCCACGCCATGGATCCGCCCGAGGTCTATCCGTACAAGAAGCCGGCCATGGAGAAGCTGTTCTCCGCCTTCGTCGCCGCCATGTCGCGGTCGGCCCAGCGCCGGCGTCTCGCCGCCTAGACCCTCCCCGCTGGCCGCGCATAAGCTCGGTGGCCTTTCGCCGGGAGGACCGCCATGCCCAAGATCGACGTCGCCGTCGTGCCGGAACGCAAGGGCACGGGCTACCCGCCGCCCTTCGACGCGCCCTGCGCCGAACGCATACGGCAGCGGCTGGGCAATGCCGGCGGCCTTACGGATTTTGGGGTCAACCTCATGCGCCTGCCGCCGGGCAATTGGTCGAGCCAACGCCACTGGCATAGCCACGAAGACGAGTTCGTCTATGTGCTCGAAGGCGAACTGACGCTGATCGAGGATGACGGCGAGACGCTGCTGCGCGCCGGCGATTGCGCCGCCTTCGCCAAGGGTTCCGGTAACGGCCATCACATGATCAACAGGTCAGGCGAGACCGCGGTCTATCTTGAGGTCGGCTCGCGCGCGCCCGCCGACCTCACCACCTGCTCCGACATCGACATGATGAGCCTCAACGCCGACGGCCGGTTCACCCACAAGGACGGTTCGGCGTATTCCGGGGGTTAGGATCCAAATTTGATTCCGCTCATCCCGGCCTTCACCGGGATGAGTGGGTGTGAATGTCCAGGCCCTACGCCGGCGCCCGCAAACTCTCCACCAGCGCCCGGGCGTAGGGGCGCAGCTCCGCATCGGCGCGCACCACGATGGTCAGTTCGCGCACCGCCCAGTCGTCGCTGAGCTCGACGACGCCGAGCGACATGGTCTTGACCGCCCGGGCCGCGGTGGTCGCCGGCACGACGCCCACACCCACGCCGGCCTCCACCATCCGGCAGACCGCGTCGAAGCTGCGCAGCTGCACCCGCAGCCGCAGCGGCCGGCCCTCTCGCGCCGCCTTGCCGGCGAGGAACCGCTGCAGCGAGGCGGCCCGGTCCAGGCCCACGAGGTCGTAGTCCAGCACCTGGGCGAACCGCACGCTCGCCTGGCCGTCCAACTGGTGTCCGGCCGGCGTCACCACCACGAAGCGGTCGGAGCGGAACGGATAGGTGGCGAGCGCGCCCACATCGACCGTGCCGGCCACGATGCCCACGTCGGCGGAGCCCTCCGCCACCAGGCCGACGATCTCATCCGACAGCCGCTCCTCCAGGTCGACGCTGACCTGCGGGTGGGCGGCGAGGAAGGCGGAGAGCGCCTCGGGCAGGAATTCGGTGAGCGCGTTGGTGTTGGCCAGCAGGCGCACCTCGCCTGAGAAGCCGCCGGCGAAGGCGCTGAGGTCTTCTCGAAGCTGCGCGCTCTGGGCCAGCATGGCGCGGGCGTGCTTCAGCAAGGTGCGCCCCGCCTCGGTCGGCGTGACGCCCTGGCGCGAGCGGATCAGCAGGGCCGCGCCCAGCGCCTGCTCCATGCCGCGGATCCGCGTCGAGGCGGCGGCCAAGGCCAAGGCGCTGCGCTCCGCCCCGGCGGTGATCGAGCCGGCGTCGGCCACATCGCAGAACAGCCGCAGGTCTGTCAGATCGAAGCGCATCCTTCGCCTTTCGCGAAGGGAAACTACAGGAAAGACGCATTGCGACGCCAGCGACAATCCTGGATGCTTCGTCCCTCGCGAAATAAGTTCAAGGCTTGGCCCAATGAATAGGCGTCTGGTCGAACGCGGGCTCCCGCGACTTGTCAGAACGGCGGCCGACAGGTTGGCCACGCGGTGCGCGGGCTTCGTTGACACCCCTCGCGCGGCGCTTAAAAGCGGAGGCGCCTTGGGACGGGATGAGAGCGGGTCACGCACATGACAGAAGCCTCCAACACGCCGCGTGAGCGGCCGGTCTCGCCGCACCTGGTCACCGGGGGCCTCGGCTCGCCGCTGCTCTGGCGCTGGCACATCACCATGTGGACCTCGATCCTGCATCGGGCGACCGGCGTGGCGCTCTATGTCGGCGCCCTGATCGCGGCCGCCTGGGCGATCAGCCTGGCCGAAGGGCCGGACGCCTATGCCGGCTTCAAGGGCCTGCTGGGCTCGGTCCCCGGCAAGGTGGTGATGTTCGGGCTGACGGTCTGCATTTTCTACCACCTCGCCAACGGCATCCGGCACCTGGTCTGGGACACCGGACATGGGTTGGACGTGAAGTCGGCCAACGCCTCGGCCGTCGTGGTCTTCGCCTTCGCCGCGGCCGCCAGCCTGGCGATCTGGGGCATCGCCGGCATGACGGGAGCGCTCTGATGGTCAGCTATCGCACACCGCTGGGCCGGGCCCGCGGCCTGGGCTCCGCCAAGCACGGCGCCAGCCATTGGGTCGCGGAACGGGTCAGCTCCATCGCGCTGGTCCCGCTGGTGATCTGGGCGGTCTACGGCGTCCTGCGCCTGGCCGCCGGCGACTATGGCTTCGCCGTCCACTGGGTGCAGGACCCGCTGAACGCGACGCTCCTGGTGCTCACCCTGGCCATCAGCTTCTGGCACATGCAGTCCGGCATGCGGGTGGTGGTCGAGGACTACATCCACAAGGCCCTGACCAAGAGCGCGCTCCTGCTCCTGAACCTGTTCGTCTGCGGCCTGGCCGGCGCGCTGGCGATCTTCTCGATCCTCAAGGTCGCGCTGGGAGGCGCCTGAGATCAGCCATGGCGACCTATAATTTCATCGATCACAAGTATGACGTCGTCGTCGTGGGCGCCGGCGGGTCCGGCCTGCGCGCAGCGCTGGGCTGCGCGGCGGCGGGGCTGAAGACGGCCTGCATCTCCAAGGTCTTCCCGACCCGCTCGCACACCGTCGCGGCGCAGGGCGGCATTTCCGCCAGCCTGGGCAACATGGGCGAGGATGACTGGCGCTGGCACATGTACGACACCGTCAAGGGGTCGGACTGGCTGGGCGACCAGGACGCCATCGAATATCTGGTCAGGAACGCGCCGGCCGCGGTCTACGAGCTGGAGCACTGGGGCGTGCCGTTCTCGCGGACGTCCGAGGGCAAGATCTACCAGCGCGCGTTCGGCGGCATGACCCGCAACTTCGGCGAGGCGCCGATCCAGCGCACCTGCGCGGCGGCCGACCGCACGGGCCACGCCATGCTGCACACCATGTACGGCCAGGCGCTGGCCAAGAAGACCGAGTTCTTCATCGAGTTCTTCGCCCTCGACCTGATCATGGACGAAGGCGTCTGCCGCGGCGTCACGGCGTGGAAGCTGGACGACGGCACAATGCACCGCTTCCAGGCCCAGCAGGTGATCCTGGCGACCGGCGGTTATGGCCGCGCCTACTTCTCCTGCACCTCGGCCCACACCTGCACCGGCGACGGCGGCGGCATGACGCTGCGCGCCGGCCTGCCGCTGCAGGACATGGAGTTCGTGCAGTTCCACCCCACCGGCATCTACGGCTCCGGCTGCCTGATTACCGAGGGCGCGCGCGGCGAGGGCGGCTATCTGACCAACTCCGAGGGCGAGCGGTTCATGGAGCGCTATGCGCCGACCGTGAAGGACCTGGCGCCCCGCGACATGGTCTCCCGCGCCATGACCATCGAGATCCGCGAAGGCCGCGGCGTCGGTCCGAAGAAGGACCACATCAACCTGCACCTGGACCACCTGGACCCCAAGGTGCTGCACGAGCGTCTGCCCGGCATCTCGGAAAGCGCCCGCATCTTCGCCGGCGTCGATGTCACCAAGGAGCCGATCCCGGTGCTCCCGACGGTGCACTACAACATGGGCGGCGTGCCGACGAACTTCTATTCTGAGGTGGTCACCAAGGCCGGCCGGAACCCCGACCAGGTGGTGCCGGGCCTGATGGCGGTGGGCGAGGCGGCCTGCGTCTCGGTGCACGGCGCCAACCGCCTGGGCTCCAACTCGCTGATCGATCTGGTGGTGTTCGGACGCTCCGCGGCGCTGCGCTGCGCCGACACCATCAAGGCTGGCGCGACCCAGGTCGAGCTGAAGCCCGCGATGACCGACGGGCACCTGGCCCGCTTCGACCGCTTCCGCAACGCCCACGGCAAGACCTCGACGGCGGCGCTGCGGCTGGAGATGCAGCAGGCCATGCAGGAAGACGCCGCGGTGTTCCGCACCGGCTCCAGCCTGGTCTCCGGCGTCAAGCGCCTGGAGGCCGTGCAGAAGAAGCGCAAGGACCTGGCCGTCACCGACCGCGGGATGATCTGGAACACCGACCTGATGGAGACCCTTGAGCTTGACAACCTGATCGGTCAGGCCGTCGTCACTGTGGTCGGCGCCAACAATCGTCAGGAAAGCCGCGGGGCCCACGCCCGCGAGGACTTCGCCGCCCGCAACGACAAGACCTGGATGAAGCACACGCTCACCTGGTTCGACGACGCCACCGGCAAGGTGAAGATCGATTACCGGCCGGTCCACGACTACACCATGACCAACGACATCGCCCCGATCCCGCCCAAGGCGCGGGTGTACTGAGGCGATCGTGGACACCGCCCAGCCAGGTCTGGAGACACCCCCGGCCATCGGCTGGTTCCACTCGCTGAGCCTGCCGGGCGGCGAGGCGACGGCGGGCGAAAAGCCGGCCGCGGTGCTGGCCGCGGAGGCCGAGGTGGTGTTCAGGCAGGGCGTGGCCGGCAAGCGCGTGCTCGATATCGGCGCTTGGGACGGCTTCTTCAG
>NZ_DATAPY010000098.1:0-33495 GCF_036264965.1 Phenylobacterium sp. | reverse complement strand
GTGGAGGTGATGCGCTCCTGCAGCTGGCCCATTTCCGTGGCCAGGGTCGGCTGATAGCCCACCGCCGACGGGATGCGGCCGAGCAGGGCCGACACTTCGGCGCCGGCCTGGGTGAAGCGGAAGATGTTGTCGATGAACAGCAGGACGTCCTTGCCCTCCTGGTCGCGGAAGTACTCGGCTTGCGCCAGGCCGGTCAGGGCCACGCGGGCCCGCGCGCCCGGAGGCTCGTTCATCTGGCCGTAGACCAGCGCGCACTTGGAGCCTTCCCCGCCGCCCGGCAGGTTCACGTTGGACTCGATCATCTCGTGATAGAGGTCGTTGCCTTCGCGGGTGCGCTCGCCGACCCCGGCCAGCACCGAGTAGCCGCCGTAGGCCTTGGCGATGTTGTTGATCAGCTCCTGCATGGTCACGGTCTTGCCCACGCCGGCGCCGCCGAACAGGCCGATCTTGCCGCCCTTGGTGTAGGGGCAGAGCAGGTCGATCACCTTGATGCCGGTGACCAGCACTTCGGCCGAGGTCGATTGCTCGGCGAAGGACGGCGCCTCGCGGTGGATCGGCGAGGAGAAGGCCGAGTTGATCGGGCCGGCTTCGTCGATCGGGTCGCCGATGACGTTCATGATGCGGCCGAGCGTGGCCGGGCCCACGGGCACGGTGATCGGGCGACCGGTGTCGAACACCGGCTGGCCGCGGGTCAGGCCCTCGGTGGTGTCCATGGCGATGGCGCGCACGGTGTTCTCGCCCAGGTGCTGGGCGACCTCGAACACCAGGCGGAAGGGCTGGCCGGTCCGCTGGTCGGTGTTGGTGGTTTCCAGCGCGCTCTGGATCGCCGGCAGGTGGCCTTCGAACTCCACGTCGACGACGGCGCCGATGATCTGCACCAGCCTGCCGGTGGCGACGGCCTTCGCGGCCTTGACCGGCGTCTTCGCGGCGGCGTTGGCGGGCGCCTTGGGAGCTGCAGGCTTCTTCGGGGCGGCGGGCTTCTTGGCGCCAGGTTTTTGGGCGGTGGTGGTAGCCATGGCTGTCTCTTTCGACTTTCGACTAGAGCGCTTCGGCGCCGGAGATGATCTCGATCAGCTCCTTGGTGATCTGCGCCTGGCGTGAGCGGTTGTACTGCAGGGTGAGGCTGGAGATCATATCCCCGGCGTTGCGTGTGGCGTTGTCCATCGCGGTCATCTGGGCCGCGTAGAAGCCCGCCTGGTTCTCCAGCATGGCGGAGAAGATCTGGGTGGTGATGTTGCGGGGCAGGAGCTCTTCGAGGATCGTCTCCTCGTCCGGCTCGTACTCATAGACCGCGCCCTTCAGGTCGATGGGCTGGGCTGCGGTCTTCACCTCGGCCGGGATCAGCTGCACGCCGGTCGCGGTCTGGGTCACCACCGAGACGAACTTCGAGAAGAACAGGGTGACGACGTCCACGTCGCCGGCCGCGAACAGCTCCTGCACCTTGGCCGAGACCTCTTCGGCCACACGCAGCGAGGGACTGCCGCCGGCCTCGAACGCGCCCACCGAGCGGTCGAGGCGCTTCAGCTGGTCGCGGGCCTTGCGGCCGAGGGACAGGACGCGGACGTCCTTGCCTTCGCTCAGCAGGCGCGAAATCCGTTCACGCGCGGCGCGCACGATCGAGGAGTTGAAGCCACCGGCCAGACCGCGGTCCGAGGTGGCGACCACGATGAGGTGACGTTGATCGGCGCCGGAGCCCACCAGCAGGCGCGGCGCACCTTCGCCGGAGACGCCCGCCGCCAGGTTGGCGATGACCGCGGCCATCCGCACGGCATAGGGCCGGGCGTTCTGGGCGGCGTCCTGCGATCGGCGAAGCTTCGCCGCCGCCACCATCTGCAGCGCCTTGGTGATCTTCTGCGTGGCTTTCACGCTTCCGATCCGATTGCGCATTTCCTTGAGGCTGGCCATCCTCGCCTCAGACCTTTCTGAACAACCACCATGTGCAGTCGTCGATCACGGTCGTCCGTCGCCAGAAGAAACCGCAATCGACCAGGCACAGGTCGGGAAACATATCCATGTAGAGCGAACCGAAGTCGTTCTTGAACAGGAGGTCCGTTTCGCCGTGGTAGGCGATGGTCTCCGGCTTCGGCGAAAAGTACTCGCAGCAGAAAACGTACTTGGCGGCGACGCGATGAATCTCGCGCAGCGTCGCTTCGAGCAGGGTCGGATCCACGTGGATCAGCACCCCGGTGGTGAACGCCAAGTCGACCGCGCCATCGGCCAGCGGGATCGAGTGGCCGAAGCCCTCGAACACCCGGTCGGCGGGCAGTACGCCATCATCGACCAACAGCTTGCGGGCCGCCGGATTGGGCTCGATGCCCCAGCAGTCGATCTCGGCCACGCTGGCGAGGCCGCGCAGGTTGAGGCCCAGGTTCGGGCCCACTTCCAGCGCGCTCTTCGGCGGGTCGCCCTGCATGTGCGACAGGACCTCGGCCCAGATGCGCGCGCGACCGCGCACGGCGTCGGTCGAAGCGACGTTGCGCTCCGTGTACCGGTCGCCGAACGCGCCCGTCCAGGCGCTGAGGGCTTTGGGCTCGATCGCCATCAAGCTGGTCAGGCGAAGGTCGAGGCGAAGGCGGCCAGCGTGGACTTCAGATCGTCTTCGACGTTCTTGATGTCCTTTTCGGTGCGGATCTTGTCGAGCATCGGCTGGTGCTTGGAATGCAGGTGGGCCAGCAGTTCGCTCTCGAAGCGGCGCACCTGGTTCGTGGCGACGCCGTCGAGGTAGCCGCGGGTGCCGGCGTAGATCACGGCCACCTGCTCCTCAACCGCCAGCGGCGCATATTGCGGCTGCTTCAGCAGTTCGGTGAGGCGCTCGCCGCGCGCCAGCTGGCGCTGGGTCGTGACGTCCAGGTCGGAGCCGAACTTCGCGAAGGCGGCCATTTCCCGGTACTGGGCGAGCTCGCCCTTGATCGGGCCGGCGGCGGTCTTCATCGCCTTGATCTGAGCGGACGAACCCACGCGCGACACCGAGATGCCGACGTTCACCGCCGGGCGGATGCCCTGGAAGAACAGGTCGGTTTCCAGGAAGATCTGGCCGTCGGTGATCGAGATCACGTTGGTCGGGATATAGGCCGACACGTCGTTGGCCTGGGTCTCGATCAGCGGAAGCGCGGTCAGCGAACCGGAGCCGTTGTCCTCGTTCAGCTTCGCCGCCCGCTCCAGCAGGCGGCTGTGCAGGTAGAAGACGTCGCCCGGATAGGCTTCGCGGCCCGGCGGCCGGCGCAGCAGCAGCGACATCTGGCGATAGGCGACGGCCTGCTTGGAAAGGTCGTCATAGATGATGACGGCGTGCATGCCGTTGTCGCGGAACCACTCGCCCATGGCGCAGCCGGCGAACGGCGCCAGGAACTGCAGCGGGGCCGGCTCCGACGCCGTGGCGGAGACCACGATGGTGTAGTCGAGCGCGCCGCGCTCCTCGAGGGTCTTGACGATCTGGGCGACAGTCGAGCGCTTCTGGCCGATGGCGACGTAGATGCAATAGAGCTTGGCGCTTTCGTCCGTGCCGGCGTTGATCGACTTCTGATTCAGGATGGTGTCGATCGCCACGGCGGTCTTGCCGGTCTGGCGGTCGCCGATGATCAGTTCGCGTTGGCCGCGGCCGACGGGGATCAGGGTGTCGATGGCCTTCAGGCCCGTCTGCACAGGTTCATGCACGGACTTGCGCGGAATGATGCCCGGCGCCTTGACGTCCACGCGGCGGCGTTCGGTGGCGACGATCGGGCCCTTGCCGTCGATCGGCTCGCCCAGCGGGTTCACGACGCGGCCCAGGAGGCCCTTGCCGACCGGCACGTCCACGATCTCGCCCAGGCGGCGGACTTCGTCGCCTTCGGAGATGGCGCGGTCTTCGCCGAAGATCACGACGCCGACGTTGTCGCGCTCAAGGTTCAGGGCCATGCCCTTCACCCCGGCCTTGGGGAATTCGACCATTTCGCCGGCCTGGACGTTGTCGAGGCCGAACACACGGGCGATGCCGTCGCCGACGCTCAGAACCTGACCGACGTCGGAGACGTCAGCTTCCTGGCCGAAATTCGCGATCTGCGACTTGAGGATGGCCGAGATTTCGGCGGCGCGGATATCCATGAATCTTACGCTCTCTTGAGGGCGAATTTGAGGGAGTCGAGCTTCGACTTGAGCGAAGCGTCAAACAGACGGGAACCGACCTGCACCTTGATCCCGCCAAGGATGGCGGGATCGACGCGGGTCTGGATTTCAGGGTCCTTGCCGAGCGTCTGGCGCAGCGCGGCGGCGACGCCCTTGGCCTGGGCGGCGGACAGGGGAATAGCCGTGGTGACCTGGGCGGAGACCGCGCCGCGGGCCTTGGCCGACAGATCCTCATAGCCGGTGATCACCGAGGCCAGCGACGAGGCGCGGCCATTGGCGGCCAGGAGGCCGAGGAACTTCTGGGTGGTGGCGTTGAACTTCGCCTTCGCGGCGATGGCGCCCAGACCCCTGGCCTTGTCCTCGGCGCTGAACGCCGGCGAGTGCACCAGGACGCGCAGGTCACGGCTGTCCGCCAGGGCGGTCTTCAGGGATTTCAGGTCGGCCTCGACCGCCGCGACGCGCTTCTCATCGGTCGCCAGATCGAACAGGGCCTGCGCGTAGCGGCCGCCCACATTCGATGCCTTTGAATCATCCGCCACTTAAGTGTCCGCCCGGTGCGTCTAGGGAGCCGCAGCGGGTATTCCGCAGCAGCCTTAAAGGCTTGAAAGCGCTTGGAAAAAGCACATCGGTCCGAAAGGTCTCAAAGACCCCTGTCCCAAAGCCGCGCGCCTGATAGCACGCGACCTCCCGCGCCGCAACACAGAGGGGCCCGCGGCGACCCGACGAATAGTCACGAGGTCCGCGCATTCGGCGGCGGAAAGCCGCGACCAAAGAAAAGGGCGCCGGTCTGAAGACCGACGCCCTTGCAGTTTCAGAAGCTCGACAACAGAGCTGCTGGGAGATCGTAAAGCGGCCTACTTGTTGGCGACTTGCGAACCGGCGGCCTTGGCCACGGCGACGCTGTTGCAGGCGCCCAGGCGCGCATCATCCATCGACTTGGTCCCGGTGAACGAGACGAGCGTGCCGACCTTGGCCGCCACGGTCTTGCAGGCCGTGCTGGAGAAGGTCTGCGAAGTCGGGGCGTTGGCGGTGCAGGTGTCGCCTTCGCAGGAGAACACTGCGTCGCCGGCGATGACCTTGGTGGCTTGGGTCACGGGCTGGGCGAGCTTGGCGACGACCGGCTGGCCAGCGAAGGCGGGAGCGGCGGACAGCGTGGCGACAGCGGCGCAGGCGGCCGCAAGGGTCAGGAGTTTCATAGTAGCCCTCCGGGGCGTTGGGGAGTTTCGGCGTCCCTGCTCAAGACGCCGGCCCCGTTCGCCGCGTGGAACCGCTTCGGGTATCCCCACCCTAGGCGCGCCACGAACTGAGCATCGCTAAGATAACAGTGTTAAGATCGCTGGCAACCGCTATTTTCGCACATCGGCTATGCAAGAATGTCGCAAGCGGCGGAGCTTGCGGCTTCCTACCTAACGTTGTTCATCCAGACGAGGATCAGGCTCTGGACGGGCTGACTAGCCGCCCGCCGCCTTGATGGCCGCGTCGATCTCGTCAAGCGTATGGTAGCCGGGCTCCAGGCTCTTGCCGTTGATGACGAAGGTCGGCGTCGAGTTCACGTGATCGTCGCGGTTGTGGTGGTCGACCCGGTCGTTCAGCGCCTGGATGGCCTTCTCGTCATTGATGCACTTGTTGAAGCCGTCCTCGGTCATGCCCACCGACTTGGCGACGTCCATCAGGGTCTCGCGCGGCGCCTGGAAGGCCTGCTCCTGACTCTTGAAGATGGCGTCGGTGACGGCGAAGTACTTGTCCTTGCCGGCGCAGCGGGCGACGAGGAAGCCGGAAGCGGCCACGGCGAGCTCGGGCCCCTGGCCCACCAGCATCTCGCGGAACACGTAGTGGACCTTGTTGGTGTCGACGTACTTGGCCTTGAACGCCGGCCAGACTTCCTTCTGCCACTTGGCGCAGACCGGGCAACCGACCGAGGCGTACTCGACGACCGTCACCTTGGACTGGGGGTTGCCCAAATCCATGTCATCGGCGGTGAGCGCCGCGCCGCCGGAGCCCTTGGAACAGGCGGCCGCGCCGAACATCACCAGCGCCATCAGCAGCGCTACCCTCGTCCGCAACATTGTCGAAAATCCCTTCCAGGGCGCGCCGGCCCGAACCGATCCGAAACTCGGCGCGGAATGTGACGTAAGCTTGGCCTCAAAGGAAGCGGAGAGGCCATAGATGTCCCTCACAAACCCCGCCGTTCATATCTCGTCAATCTTGTCGCGTGCTTCTGCGGCGTGGGCTATGACCCGCGCCGGGTCGGGGGCCCCGCGCCGACCGTAGGACGACGAGCAGATGGCCAAAGCGCCGCCGCCAAGCGACGGAGCCGGACCGCCCCGGCCGGGCCGCTCGCCGCTTCAGGCGGTGATCTACTGGACACTGGTGCTGGGTGTCTGGGCGCTGATCTTCGTGGTCGCCTTCTTCGCCGTCTTCTCCGTCGACCTGCCCGACACCTCCAAGCTCTACGACGTCAAACGCCAGCCTTCGATCTCCTACCTCGACCGCTCCGGCGGCCTGGTGGCGGTGCGCGGCAGCCAGTTCGCCCCGCCGGTCGACCTCGACAAGCTGCCGCCCTATGTGCCGAAGGCCTTCGTGGCCATCGAGGACCGCTGGTTCTACTGGCACTTCGGCTTCAATCCCTGGGGCATCGCGCGCAGCCAGTTCTACGACATGACCCACCGCGGCGGCGGGCCCCTGCGCGGCGGCTCGACCATCACCCAGCAGCTGGCCCGCAATCTGTTCCTCACGCCCAACCAGACCTATCGCCGCAAGGCGCAGGAACTGATCCTGGCGATCTGGCTGGAGGCCAAGTTCTCCAAGAAGCAGATCCTCGAGCTCTATCTGAACCGGGTCTATTTCGGCGAAGGCGCCTATGGCATCGAAGCCGCCAGCCAACGCTACTTCGGCAAGCCCGCCGCCCAGCTCAGCCTCGGCGAAAGCGCCATGCTGGCCGGGCTGATGAAGGGCCCCTCGCGCTATTCGCCTATGGCCGACACCGCCCGGTCCGAGCGCCGCGCCACCACGGTGCTGGACGAGATGGTGCGCATCCACGCCATCACCCCGGCCGAGCGCGACGCGGCCTTCCAGCAGCCGATCCGGGTCAATCCGGTGCTGGCCAGCCAGCGGGCGCAGTATTTCACCGACTGGGTCGACGATCAGGTCCGCAAGCTGGTCGGCCAGCCCACCGAGGACCTGGTGGTGGAGACCACACTGGACTTGCCGTTGCAGGCCTCAGCCGAGCAATCGGTGCAGGCCGGCGTCGCCAGCGCCCAGGCCCAGGGCGTCAAACAGGCGGCGCTGATCTCCCTCGACGGCGAGGGCCGCGTCCGCGCCTATGTCGGCGGGGTCAGCTACCTGCAGAGCCAGTTCGACCGCGCCACCAGCGCCCGCCGCCAGGCCGGCTCGTCCTTCAAGCCCTTTGTCTACCTGACCGCCATGGAGGCCGGCCGCACGCCCGACACGCCGGTGGTCGACGAACCGATCACCATCGGGACCTGGACGCCGCGCAACTACACCGGCCAGTACCTCGGCCCGATCACCCTGGAGATTGCGCTCAAGGAATCGATCAACACCGTCGCCGCGCGCCTGGCCAACGAGGTCGGGACCTCGAACGTCGCAGCCACCGCCCACCGGCTGGGGATCGCCTCCCCGATCCAGCTCGATCCCTCGATGGCGCTCGGCGCCGTCGAGGTGAGCCCGATGGAAATGGCCCAGGCCTATGCGCCGTTCTCCAACGGGGGCGTGTTCGCCAAGGGCTATGGCATCGAGCGGATCCGCACCGCATCCGGCCGTGTGCTCTATGACCACAATGTCGGCAACGACCAGCGCCGCGCGGTGATCGGCCAGCCGGCGCTCAGCTACATGATCCGCATGATGCGCGGCGTTATCCAGTCCGGCACGGGCGCACGGGCCAACGTCAAGGGCTACGACCTGGCCGGCAAGACCGGGACCACCAGCGATTATCGCGACGCCTGGTTCATCGGCTACACCGGCGGCTTCGTCACCGCCGTGTGGGTCGGCAAGGACGACAACACCCCGATGAGGAAGGTCACCGGCGGCGGCGCCCCGGCGGCCATCTGGCACGACTACATGACCCAGGCCCTGCCGCGACTGAAGACCGAGGGCATCCCCGGCGCCGAGGCCCCGGCGCCCGCCGAGCCCACAGACGCCATCGGCGCGATCATCAACGGCGTGAACGACCTGCTGCACGGCGACCACGAGGCCGACCCGCCGCCGGCGCAATCAAGGCAGACTCAGGAAGAGGCGCCGCACTGAGCTTTCCCTCCCCGTCTGGGGAGGGTGGCGAGGCCCCCGGGTCCGGCGAACGCCGGCCCGAGGATAAACTCCGCCGAAACGGGTGGGGAAGCCGCGTTCAAGCGCTGACTCAGAATTCCGGCCCGCACTTCCCCACCCTGGCCGCTGTGCGGCCTGTCCCTCCCCATTAAGGGAGGGAAGCTAGCGCCCGAAAGCGTGCAGCCTTGCGCCCTCGGCGCGCAGCCATTCGCGGTGCGGCTTCACCTCGCCCACCAGGGCCTTCACATGCGCCCAGAAGCGCGGTCCGTGGTTGAGCTCCAGGAGGTGGGCGCATTCGTGGGCGGCCACGTAGTCGGCCACCTCGAACGGCGCGAGCGCCAGGCGCCAGCTATAGCGGATCGAGGCCGGGTGGCCGCGCATCCCGGGCCGGCAGGAGCCCCAGCGGCCCCTGGCGTCCGCCACGGTCACCTTTGGCGGCTCGACGCCCAGCATGGCGGCATAGACCTCAGTGCGCTCGCCCAGCACGGCGGCGGCGCGCTTCTTCAGCATCAGGATGACGGCGCGCGCATAGCCTTCGCCCCCAAGGCCATCGGGCGCCATCGCCGTGATCCGCGCCGGCTCGTCGGGTGTCGCGGGAAGCCACTTGGCCCTGCCGCTCCCGGCTTCCAGGCGCACGGGCTCGCCGAAAACGTTGAGTGTCATCCCGGGGTGGATAGGCGTGGCGTCGGGCAGTTCGGCGATCCGCTCGGCGATCCAGCCGGCGCGGGCGCGGGCGAAGGCGGCCGCTTCCGGCAGGCGGCGCGACGAGGGCGCGGTGGCGACGATCTCGCGCCGCGTCCGGTCAAGCCGCAGGGACACCCGGCGCGCGCGGCGGTTGACCTTCAGGGTGACGGCCGTCCCGGCCACCTCCAGCCGGTCGCCATCGGCGAGTGAACGGCCGAAGAGACTCATCGTCCCGGAATCTAGGCGGCTTTGGCCGCCGGTGGGAGGGGAATCTAGGCGGCTTTGGTCCGCTTGGGCAGGGCGTTGGCGGGGCTGCGCGACACCGCCAGTTCGGCCTCCCAGATGGCGCTGCGCACCCGCGGATAGATCTCGTCGCGGAAGCGGGCGCCGTTGAAGACCCCGTAGTGGCCGACGTGCGGCTGGACGTAGTCTTCCTTGAGCGCCGCCGGCAGCCCGGAGCAGAGATCATGCGCCGCCTGGGTCTGGCCGATGCCGGAGATGTCGTCGTTCTCGCCCTCGACGGTGAGCAGGCGGATGTCGGTGATCTTGTCCGGCCGAACCAGCCGCCCGCGATGCTCCAGCTCACCCTTGGGCAGCAGGTAGCGCTGGAAGACCACGTCGACGGTCTGCAGGTAGAACTCCTCGGTCAGGTCGAGGACCGAGAGGTATTCGTCGTAGAATTCCAGGTGCCGCTCGGCGCCGTCGCCGTCGCCGTCCATCAGCTGGCGCAGGTAGCGCTGATGCGCCTCCTGGTGCTTCTCGGCGTTCATCGACATGAAGCTGGCGAGCTGCACGAAGCCCGGATAGACGCGCCGGCCCATGCCCGGATAGGGCGGCGGCACGGTGTCGATCATGTGCGACTGGAACCAGGTGAAGGGCCGTTCCTCGGCGAGCTTGTTGGTCACCGTCGGCGACAAGCGCGCGTCGATCGGCGAGCCCATGAAAGTCATGGAGCCGGGCCGGCTCTCGTCGCCGTCCTCGGCCATCAGGGCTGCGGCGGCCAGCACCGGCGGGCCCGGCTGGCAGACGGCGACCACGTGAGGGCGCGGGCCCAAGGCCTGCAGCATCGAACGGATATGGTCGATGTAGTCGTGGAAGTCGAAGCGGCCTTCCAACACCGGCACTTCGCGCGCGTTGGTCCACTCGGTGATGTAGACCTCGTGGTCCTGCAGGAAGGCCTGCACGGTCCCTCGCAGCAGGGTGGCGTAGTGGCCCGACAGCGGGGCGGCGATCAGCACGGCAGGCTCGCGCGTCCGCCGGCCCGCACGGCGCATGTCGGCCATGTCGCGGGCGAAGTGGGTGAGCTTGCACCAGGGGCTGGACCAGACCTCGGTCGGACGCACGCGCACCGCCTGGCCGTCGATCTCGACGGTGTCGATGCCCCACGCCGGCTTGCCGTAGCGGCGCGTCAGGTTCGCGAACAGGTCGGCGTTGGCATAGAGCCGGCGGCCCAGGTCGCTGTCCTTCGCCGGATTGAGCGGCGACGACCAGAAGTCGCGCGTCAGCCGCGCTGCGGCGCGAAGCGGAGAGGCTGCGTAAAAGCCGGCTTCATAGAGGGAATAGAGCATGCCGCGTCCTTTGTGCGCCGCAGCATAACACCCGAACCGTTAATCGGGTCCATACCCAACATTCAGATCAGGCGCGGCAGGATTGCGCGTGCGGGCCCTGTTTCATGGCCGCCTGGATTTGCCCGGCCAGGGCCTGGGGCGTCTCGCCGTAGGGGAGCACGCAGACGAAATCGCCGGTCGGGCTCATCAGATAGGTGATGGTCGAGTGGTTGATCTGGTAGTCCGGCCCGGTCCCGGCCTTCTGGTAGAACACGTGATAGGCATGGGCGACATCGGCCACCTGGCTGTCGGTACCGGTGAGCCCGAGGGTGCGGTGCGGGAAGGCGCTGTTGGACAGATAGTTGGCCATCACTTTGGGCGTGTCGCGCCCCGGATCGACCGAGATGAACACCGTCTGGAAGTCGTCCGCCTTGGGTCCCAGCAGTTTTTCGGCCTGACCGAGGGCCAGCAGGGTCGTCGGGCAGGCCTCGGGGCAGTAGGTGAAGCCGAAGAAGACCGCGCTCCACTTCTTTTTCAGGACACCCGCATCCTTGGGCGCGCCGGTCTGGTCGACCAGGTGGAACGGGCCACCGATCGCCGCGGTCTGGGTCTGGGCGCCGAGCACGCCGCGCCGGACCGCCAGGCCGGTGATCACGGCGAAAGCCAGCGCCAGGATGGCGAGGATGACCCAAACGGTCCGGCTCATGAGGCGTCCCTGTCGACATCGCGGCCCAGGCGGCGGCCGCATTAGGGCTCGTCACGGCGGCGCGAGCGCGCGATCCTGCTGAGGCATGGCCAGACCCAGGACCCCCGCCGCGCCGTCGACAGAGCCCGGCCTCGATAGGACCGCCCGCACCGACGCGCAAGCTGGACCGGCAGGCGGCGACATAGACGGGGCCGAAGCCTGGCCGCAGGGTCCGGTCCATCGCGGGCGCTTAAGGGTCCGCACCCTGGTGACCCTGCGCTGGATGGTGGTGGCGGGCGAGGCGCTGTTGCTGCTCGCCGTCCTGGCGATGGGGTTCACCCTGCCCTACGCCCTCTGCTTCGCCGTCGTCGGGGCCGGGGCCTGGGTGAACCTCCTGACCGGCGTGGCCTCGCCCGGCCAGCGGGTGTTCGGCGATCGCGAGGCCGCCGCCCAGCTGTCGATCGACATCCTGCAGATGAGCGCGCTGGTGTTCCTGACGGGCGGGACAGCCAATCCTTTCGTCCTGATGCTGATCGCGCCCGTCACCCTGGCCGCGGCCACCCTGCCGCTGCGGCCGGTGCTGATCCTGGGCGCCATGGCCGCGGCGATTTCCGCATTGCTGGCCTTCGTCTCGCTGCCCCTGCCGCATGGACCCGGCATGACGGCCGCCATTCCCCTGACGTTCCGGATCGGCGGGGCGCTCGCCAACCTGGCCGGCATCGCCCTCACCGCCGGCTATGTGCGTCAGGCCGCCGTCGAGAGCGCCCGAATGGCCCTGGCGCTGGACGTGACCCAGGCGGTCTTGGCGCGCGAACAGCGGCTCTCGGCCCTCGGCGCGCTCGCCGCCGCCGCCGCCCACGAGCTGGGCACCCCGCTCGCCACCATCTCCATCGTGGCCAAGGAGCTGGGTCGCGAGGCGCCCAACCAGAACGTCAAGGACGACGCGGAGCTGCTGGTCTCACAGGCCGAGCGCTGCCGCGAGATCCTGCGTCGGCTGACCGAAACCCCCGACGCCGCCTCCGATGACGTCCACGAGCGCATCTCCCTGCGCCAGCTCGTGCAGGACGTCATCGAACCCCACGCGGGCGTGAAAGGCGTGCGGGTCGAGGCCATCGTCACCGGCGCCAAGGGGATGAAGACCCCCGATATCCGCCGCCTGCCTGAGATCACCCACGCCTTCACGTCGTTCGTGGAAAACGCCGTCGATTTCGCGGAGTCCGAAATCCTGCTCTCCGCGCGGTTCGACGCCGAGACCATCTCCATAGAGGTCCGCGACGACGGTCCGGGGTTCGCGGCCGACGTGCTGGCCAAGCTCGGCGAGCCCTATGTGACCACGCGGCCCGGGGCCGAGGGCTCACGTACCGGCCACATCGGCATGGGCCTCGGATTCTTCATCGCGAAGACGCTTTTGGAACGAACGGGGGCCCTAGTGACGTTTCAGAACAGCAGACCGCACGGCGCCGTCGTGTCGGCGCGCTGGCCTCGCGCCAAAATCGAAGCCGGAGACCTCTAGTTCGCCCATGACGAGTTCCGGCTTGCCCTAACGCCAACAGCCGCGACAGAATGCCGCACAGTCAGAGCTTCCCCTAGGGATCACCGCATGACCGATCTTTCCGCCGACGTCGCCGCCCTGCCGGACAAGACCCTGCTCGTGCTCGATGACGACGCGCCCCTGCGCACCCGCCTGGGCCGGGCGCTCGAACAGCGCGGGTTCGAACCGACCCTGGTGGGCTCCGTCTCCGAAGCCTTGACCGCGGTGAAGGTCCACGCCCCGGCCTTCGCCGTGCTGGACATGCGGCTGGAAGACGGCACCGGCCTGAAGGTGGTGGAAGCGGTCCGCGACGCCCGCCCCGACGCCAAGATCATCATGCTGACCGGCTACGGCAACATCGCCACCGCGGTGCAGGCGGTGAAGGCCGGCGCCGTCGACTATCTCTCCAAGCCCGCCGACGCCGACGACGTGGTGCGCGCCCTGCTCGCCCGCGGCGACACCTCGCCGGCCCCGCCGGACAATCCGATGAGCGCTGACCGCGTGCGCTGGGAGCACATCCAGCGCATCTACGAGCTCTGCAATCACAACGTCTCGGAGACCGCGCGCCGGCTCAACATGCACCGGCGGACCCTGCAGCGGATCCTGGCGAAGCGCGCGCCGCGATAGGACAGCGGGCGCGTCAGGCCGCTCGGGATGTCGCGTCCAGCGCGATCGTTGCGCCCTGGCGGATGATCGCGTCGATGCGGTCGCGCACCTCGCGGCCACGGACGCTGAGATGGATCACGTGGCTGCGGGCGTCGGACGGGTTGAGGTAGGCCTCCAGCAGGCCCAGCGCCGGGGCCATCGACCAACTGGACTCCTTGGGGCCAAGCGAGCGCAGGCTGCGCGAGGCCGTGGATTGGGTGAGGCCTGCGACGATCGCCATCTCCTGCACCGTCAGCCCCTCGTTCTCCGCGGCGTAGAGGAAGGCGATCACCTCGTTGACGCTGATCCGGGGCTCCAGGGCCTTCAGCAGGGCCAGGGCCTGCAGGATGGCGTTTCGCCGGCGCATGGTCTCAATGCTCTCCATAAAGGCCGTGCGGCCGCGCAGCCGGGACTCGCGGCAACGGCGGCTTGGCCTGTCGGCGTTCGCGCAGGGTCAGGGTGGCCTCGGGATAGATATCGCGGATCACCGCCAGCAGGCCCTCGATCCGCCGCTGATGATCGGCGGCCGCGACGAAGTCGTCGACGGTGAGTTCGATGGAAATCTGACCGCTCAGTTTCATAGCGACGGAAGCATCCGGCCGCGGGCGTACGCGATCACGCCGTATTCGATGAAGGCTGCAAATCGCGCAGCCAATTGCAGTCACTGCGGCAAACGGCCGGTTCCGCACGACGAACGGCGTCGCATCGAGGCGCCGGGCGGCCTAATCTGCCGGCGAGATGAAACGGCGCGGAGGAGCGTCCTTGGGCAGCCCCTTCGCCGACGCCGAACCGGCCCGGCGACCGTTCTTCGACCGTTATTTCGCCGCCAACCTGATCCTGTGGGCGTTCACCTACCTGCTGATCAGCGTCCGCTCGCTGGGCATGAGCACGCCCTGGCCTACCCTGCTGAATTACGGCCTGCGCCGCGGGGCGGTCTGCACGGCCGCCTTCCTGCTGTGCATCGTGTTCCAGCACCTCTTGTTGCGATCGGTCGGCTGGTCGCGAGCCCGTCGGCTGGCCCTGGCCGCGGGGCTCTCCGTGACGGGCGCCATCTTCTACACGGCCCTCAATCACGTGGCCTTCTACGTTATCGCGCCCTCGGCCGAGACCGCGCACGAAACGGCGATGGACTACATTTGGAACACCACGCTCACCTTCTCGAGCCTGATCTGGTCCTTCGTGGCCTGGTGCGCGGTGGTGTTCGCCCTGAACTCCGACGACCGGGCGCGCGAGCAGAGCCTGCGGTTGATGGAGGCCCAGGCGCTGGCGGCCGAAAGCCAGAACCAAATGCTGCGCTATCAGATCAACCCGCACTTCCTGTTCAACACGCTGAACGCGCTCTCCTCTCTGATCCTGCAAAAGGATTTCGACCGGGCCGAACGGATGGTGCTGTCGCTGTCCAATTTCCTGCGCGCCTCGCTGGAAAAGGCGCCTGGCGACAAGATCACCCTGGCAGACGAACTCACCGCGCAGCGCCAGTATCTCGCCATCGAACAGGAGCGGTTCGGCGATCGCCTGGTCCTGGTGGAGGCCATGCCGGACGAGCTGCAGGACGCCCTCGTCCCCGGCCTGATCCTCCAGCCGCTGATCGAGAACGCGGTGAAATACGGCGTCGCGCGCACCACACGGCCCGTGCGCGTGGAAATCGCCGCCGCGCTCGGCGACCAAGGGCTGGTCGTCACCGTGCAAGACGACGCCGTGCCGGACATCGTCAAGGCGCCGGCCACCCTGGGCGTCGGCCTGGCCAACGTGCGGCGCCGCCTGGAGGTGCTCTACGGCGAGGCCGGCCGGCTGACCTGCGGCCCGCGGCCAGGCGGCGGCTTTGCGGCGACCGTCGAGCTGCCCCTGGAGCGCCGATGACCCCGCTGCGTGTGCTCATCGTCGACGACGAGCCCCTGGCGCGGCGCCGGCTGGAGATCCTGCTGCGCGAGCAGCCGGCTATCGAGCTGGCCGGCGCCGCGTCCGACGGCGTGGCGGCGGCCCGGATGATCGCCGAACGCGCGCCGGACGTGGTGTTGCTGGACATCAAGATGCCGGGCCTGACCGGGCTGGAAGTGCTGGACAGGCTGGGGAAAGAGGCGCCGATCGTCATCTTCGTCACCGCCTTCGATCGCTTCGCCCTGGACGCCTTCGAGCGGGCAGCCTTCGACTACCTGCTGAAGCCCGTGGAGCCGGCCCGCCTGGCCGCCTCGCTCACCCGCGCCCGGGAGACCTTGGCCAACCGCGCCGCGGCCGAGCGGGCTGAGGAGCTGGAAGAGATTCTGCGCAACCTGCGCAGCGGGCCGGCCGGGGCCCAGCCGCCCAGCGCCTTCTGCCGCGAAATCTGGATCCAGGAGCGCGGCGGGCGCATCAGTGTGCCGGTCGCCGCCATCGACTGGATCGCCGCCGAGCGCGACTACGTGCGCATCCACACCCGCGCGCGCAGCTTCCTGGTCCGCCAGTCGATCGGCGCGCTCGCCGAGCGTCTGGACCCCGCCCAGTTCATCCGCATCCACCGCTCCAGCCTGGTGCGCATCGACCGCATCGTGCGTATCCGCCACGCCGCGGGTCGCGGCGCAGTGGTCCTGTCGACCGGCGCCGAAGTCGCCGTCTCCCGCCGACACATGGGCGCGCTGAAGGCGATGAGCACTTCACAGACCGGTCGATAGCCGCTTCCACAACAGCTCGTCATCCTCCGGTCGCGCGAAGACGCGATCCGGGGGACCCAAGCCGGGTCCGGCTGGGTTTGTCGCGGCCTTTCATCAAGCTCGGCTTGGGTCCCCCGGATCAGCCTACGGCTGACCGGAGGATGACGACGTTGGGGGATGGCGAGGGCTAGAGCGGACCGCAATCGAGGATCGTCTCGTAGAGATCAGCCCAGGTCGGGTTGGTTGCCTCGATGAGCTTGATCTTCCAGGCGCGCGGCCACTTCTTCAGGCGCTTCTCGCGGTGGATAGCGTTTGAGATGTCTTCGAAGGGTTCGGAATGGACAAGCCGCCGCACGCCGTACTTGCGGCAGAAAGCGCTGCCGATGCCCTCGCGATGCTCGAACACCCGTCGGGAAACGTCGCTGGTCACCCCGACGTAGAGCGTCCCATAGGGCGCGCTGGCCATGATGTAGACCCAGCCGCCCACCGTCTCATTCCAAGCTGAACGCCTGGACCCCCGCGGCCCTGAGCGCCGCCAGCCGTCCGAAGGCCAGCGTCAGGGCCTTGCGCCGGGCGCCGGCGAGGGGGACCGCGCCGGCCTCACGCAACACCGCGCCGCCAAAGCCGTCGGCGACGATCAGCCCCGGCTCCTCGGGCAGGATCTCGCGCGGGAACTCCGGCGCCACGGCGAAGGCGAAGGCGTCGCAATAGGGCTGGTACTCGTGCCACTTCTGGTCGGTGCGGAAGTCCTCCAGGCTGGACTTCACCTCGACGATGAAGATCTCGCCCTTGCGCCCCAGCGCCATCAGGTCGGCGCGGCGCCCGTTCGGCAGGGTCACCTCGGCCAGGGGCGCGTAGCCGAGCGCCGTCAGGAGTCGCGCGGCCCCGCGGGTGACGGCCGCGGTGGTCTCAGGCCGCGAAACGGTGACAAGGGTGACGGTGGCGTCCACCAGCCTAGAATGTTCCGGCTACGTTCCGGACGCAAGAGCCTCAGCCGTGCGCGGGCAGCGGGAATTCCAGGCGGCCGACGTCGAAGCCGAGCTGCTTAATGCGCGCCACGGCCTCGGTCTTGATCGCCATCGGCAGGATGGGCTTCTGCGACATCAGCCACAGGTATTTTCCGTCGTGGGTCGCCAGGATCAGCCAGCCCTCGTCCGACCGCTCTTCCAGCACCCAGTATTCCTGGCTGACCAGACCGCCGAAGAAACTCATCTTGAACTTGGCGTTGGAGACCGGGTCGGCGACGTGCGCCTTGGCCTTCCATTCCGACACCGGGCCGTCGGGCGAGCCCTTGTGGCAGGCCTGGACCACGGCGAAGCCTTCGCCGCTCCGCGTCCAGTCCGAGGTGCCGGCCTGGCAGCCGCGCTGGGTCATGTTCGGCAGGCGCGCCACTTCGTACCAGCGGCCCATCATGCGGGCGAGTTCGATGTGGGCGACCGGCTGGGCCACGGAGGCGGCCGCCGCCGGGAGCGCGGCGGCGAGCGCCGCGGCGGCGGCCAGAATCACGATCAGGCGTTTCAGCATGGGACGGTTGAATATCTTCGTCTTGTGACAAATGAAACGCCCGCGGAGGGTTCGCGGGCGCTGCATCAAGAGACAATACAACCTTGCCCTTTTAAGGGCGAAGTTACGCCTGTGGTGTTACGTCGCGCTACTCCGCCGCGATGGAGACTGGTTTCGCCCCGTCTTGCGACCGGTCCTTGAAGTTGATCGCCTGCAGGTATCGGATGCCATCCTCGGCGATGTCGTCGCCCACCGTGCGGTCGCCCTCGGCCGCCAATTCGTCCATGTCGACGTACATGGCGTAGAAGCCGCGAGTCCGCTCGGTGATCAGTTGGGCCTGCAGCAAGGTCTTGATGAGGACCCGGAAGACGTTGGTCTCGCCCTTGAACTTGCGCGTCGGATCGCGGCTCGCGCGCCGCTGCATGATGTCGGCGATCACCCGCTCCGGATCGAGGTCGAACTTGCCGTAGATCTCCGCCATCTGCCGCGGATCGCCGCGGTCGAACAGCAGGCTCTGGGCGCAGTGGGCGGTCCAGTCCTCGACCTGGTTGCGTTCCGCCTGCGTCAGCTTGGGGATCGTCCGGTCGGCCCAAATCTTCCCGAACTTGTGGTGGAAGGCCTCGTCGGTCATCACCAGCTGGAACAGCTTCTTGGCCACCGGGTCGCGATTGTAGCGGTAGCCGTTGGCGAAGGCGCCCATGGCCAGGCCCTCCACCAGCATCTGCATGCCGACGATCTTCTTGTAGACCTCCGGCGTCTCGATGATCTCCACCAGCAGGGTCTTCAGCGCCGCACCGCACTCGGTCGGGCGGCCCCAGCGGCTCTTGATGTATTTGGCGAAGGCGGTGACGTGGCGCGCCTCCTCGCGGGTCTGGTTGGCGGCGTATTCCTGGGCGCCCTGGTCATAGAGCACGTGGCAGAGGCTGGCCGACAGGTTCAGCGCCCCTTGCTCACCATGCAGGATCGAGGAGAAGCCGCGTAGCTGCATGTAGTTGATGAAGGCGATCTTCTGCTTCGGATCCTTCAACGCCTCGGCGACATAGGGCAGGCGCAGCAGCGGCTGCTGCTCGTCTGGAACCATCGCCTCGTTCTCGAGGTCGAAGGGCTCGTCGAAATCGATGTAGCGCTTGTCCAGCGGATCCCAGAAATGGTCGTGGGTGGCGCTGATGATCTTGTCGAAGGCCGTGGAGCGTTCGTTGTAGCGGTCCAGCGTCAGCATCGACTCGAAGTCGTCGGGGGCCACCGCCCCGTACATGGCGTCCTTGGTGATGTTGCCGTCGGCCATGGCGCGGGCTCCAGCCTGAACAATGTTCACTGAAGGATCGCTCCGGCGCGGGCGCAGGTCAAAGGAAACTCGCCCCGGCTCTGCCTCAGCAGAACGCCCGCCAGGTCTCCCCGGCGGGCGCTCGGGCTTCACACCTTGAGCAGGACACTCATTCCGCGGCGATCAGGACCTTAGCCAGGGCACGGTCCTTGAAGTTGATCTCCTGGAGGTACTTGATCCCCTCCTCGGCGATGTCGTCGCCGACCATCTTGTCGCCTTCGTTCTTCAGCTCGTCGATGTCGACATAGACCGCGTAGAACGCCTTGGTCCGGTCGGTGATGATGCCGGCGTTGACGAGGGTCTTCACCAGGACGCGGAAGATGTTGGTGGCTTCCTTCATCTCCTCGCGGCGGGTCTCGTCGTTGACCAGCTTGCCCATCTCCTCGATCACCCGGTTCGGGTCGAGGCCGAATTCCTCATAGAGGCCGAGGTTCTGGGTCGGGGCCACCAGGTTGAACAGCAGCGTCTGGAAGCAGTGCGCCGCCCACATCTCGATGACCTCATGCTCGGCCTCGGTCAGGTGCGGGATGGTGCGGTCGGCCCAGATCTTGCCGAACTTGTGGTGGAAGGCCTCGTCGGTCATCACCAGCTGGGTCAGCTTCTTGGCCAGCGGGTCGGCGGTCTCGTTGAAGATCGTGGCGAAGGCGCCCATGGCCAGGCCTTCCACCAGCATCTGCATGCCGATGATCTTCTTGTAGACCTCCGGCGCGCCGATGATCTCGACCAGCAGGTCCTTCAGGATCGGTCCGCATTCCACCGGCCGGCCCCAGCGGGCCTTGATGTACTTGGCGAAGGCCGTGACGTGGCGGGCCTCCTCGCGGGTCTGGTTGGCGGCGTATTCCTGCGCGCCCTGATCCTTCAGCACGTGGCAGAGGCTGGCCGACAGGTTCAGCGCGCCCTGCTCGCCGTGCAGGATCGAGGAGAAGGTGCGCAGCGTCTGGGCGTTGGCGAAGGCGATGCGGCGCTTCTCGGTGCCGAGGATCTCGTTGACGTAGTCGAGCTGCAGCGGCCCGATCATCTTCTCCGGCAGGATCATGGTGTTTTCCATGTCGAACGGCTCGGAGAAGTCGATGTACTTGGGGTCCAGCGGGTCCCAGAAGTGGTCGTGGGTCGCGCTGATGATTTTGTCGAACGCCGTCGAGCGGGCGTTGTAGCGGTCGAGCTCCAGCATCGACTCGAAGTCGTCCGGCGCCACGGCGTCGTAGATGATGTCCTTGGTGATGTTGCCGTCGGCGGCCATGGCGTCTGCTCCTGGGTCGCGGGCGAAATCCGCCCGTCTGGCGTTGGCTGGAGCCAACCATCTAAACACTGATCAGTCAACGAAAGATGACGGGGGCGTCAGGTTCAGATTCTGCTCTAGGCGAGGGCATCTTCATCCCGCGCTCGCCTCGATGGCGTCGATGTCGGCGTCCGACAGGCCCATGTGGTGGCCGATCTCGTGGACCAGGACGTGGGCGACCAGCTCCTCCAGGGTCACCTCGCCGTGCTCGGCCCATTCGTCGAGGATCGGGCGGCGGTAGAGGAAGATCATCGAGGGCCCCGCGGCCGGCCCGCCGGCGTCGCGGTGGCCGATGTCGATGCCCTGGTAGAGGCCGGTCAGGCCGAAGGCGTCCTCGATGCCGAGCTCGTCAAGCACCTCTTCGCTCGGGAAATCGTCGACGCGGAACACCACGTCGCCGGTGAGTTTGCGAAAGCCCTCCGGCAGGGTCAGGAAGGCGGCCTCGGCGATCGCCGCCAGGTCGTCCAGCGAAGGCGCCTTGCCGAACGGCGCATGCGGCTCACTCATCGGGCCAATTACTCATCTGGAACCACGATGTGGGGCGCCTCGGGCAGGCGGGTCTCGAAGAGGCCGATGTCCAGCGGCTGCTGCGGCTCGATAGGCCGCAAGGGCTGCTGAGCCATGGCGCGTACGGTTTCCGCGTCCAACGCCTGTCGCTCGCGTCGCGCGCGGCGGGCCTGCGGTGTCTCGATCGGTCGTTCGGCGGTGGCGATCCGCCAGTAGGAGACCATCAGCCGCCACGCGGTGCGCGGCGGCGCGGCGGTCGGTGCGGACCAGCGGCGGCCGTCGGCCATGGCCGGTTCGGCGTGGGCGATCTTCTGGCCGGGCAGGATCTGTTCGGTCAGCCTGCGCCAGGGCTCGTCCAGCAAGGCGCCGTAGGCCACGGCCGCCGCGTCTCGCGTCGCGAAGGCCGGACCGGTCGGATCTGTGGTGAAGATCACCGCCTCGCCCGCCACGCCCAGCGCCTCGCGCTCCCGGGCCGCCTGGCCCAGCGGAGCGGCCATGGCCTGCTCGGCATTCGCCGCCACAGGATAGAGGATCGCGGTCATCTCACCGATCATGCGAAGTTAGCCTATCCTAACGCGTGTGGCGCGGATGCGGCGAGCGGCGTCGCGGCCTAGACCCTTTCCCGGCTGACTTGAATCAAGTCAGCCGGGAAAGAACAGGGTGGTCGGCTATATCTGGAGCCCTTCTTGTCCGCTCAAGTTGATCCAACTTGAGTGGGAAGGGCTCTAGGGTGCGGGAAGCTGATTCGCCGGAGCAGGGCCGAAGCTAAGAGGCATGGGCGCCAACCAACTGATCCTGGCCGCCGCGGCGGGCGCGGTGTCGCTCGCCATCTGCGCGGTGCTGTGGGCGCTGGCCCAGCGCCGCCAGGCGCAGGACCGCGTCGCCGCCATCGCCCGGAAGCTTGCCGCCCTGGAGGCCCGCGCCGAAACCGCCCAGGCCTCGGCCGAGGCGTTCGACTCAGCCCTGCTGGCGGTGGAAGACGGCCGCGCGCTGCTGGCGTCCGGCGAGGAATCCCTGGCCGTCTGCGCCGCCGCCCTCGGCCTTTCCGAGCCTGACCCGCAAGGCGTCGTGAACGCCCTGATGCGCGCCGACCCCGACCATGCGCGGCGCCTGCGCGCGCTCTTCGAACGCGGCGAGGCCTGCGCCTTCGAGGTGCAGGGCCCCTCCAGCACAGGAAGCGGCGGGCTGGTGGCGGTCGAGGGCCGCGCGGCCGGCGCACTCGCCTGGTTGCGACTGTCGTCGGCGACGGCGGACGACGCCGGCCTGCCCACCGCGCCTCGCTTCGCGGCCTTCATCAACGCGCGCCCGACGCCGGCCTGGATCGCCGCGGCCGACGGTTCGCCCGTCTGGGTCAATTCGGCCTGGCTCAAGGCCGCCGACGCCGTCAGCCTCGATGACGCCGCCGCCCGTGGCGTGGCCTTCGACCGCTCCGCCGACGCTCTGGCCAGCGAGGCTGCCAACCTTGGCCAGCGGCGCGACACGGTCCGCTGGTCCACCGTGGCCGGCAAGCGCCGCGCCTTCCACATCGCCGCCCAGCCCCTGGAGGGCGGCGGCGTCGGCGTCTGGACCGAAGACGTCGGCGAGCAGGAAGACCTGCGCGAACTCCTGAAGCGCAATGTCGAGGCGCACGACGAGACCCTGAACCATATCGCCGAGGCCGTGGCGGTGTTCGACAAGGGCAAGAAGCTGATGTTCCACAACATCGCCTTCGCCGAACTCTGGGGCCTGGAGCCCGCCTGGCTGGCCGAACAGCCGACCCATTCGGAAGTGCTCGACCGCCTGCGCCAGCGCCGCCGCCTGCCGGAGACCGCCGACTATAGCAAGTGGAAGGCCGGCGAGCTCGACCGCTACGAGCAACTCGCCGCCGGCCCGGACGAGATGTGGAGCCTGCCGGACGGGCGGACCCTGAAGGTGGTGCGCCAGCCGCATCCGATGGGCGGCCTGCTGCTGCTCTATTCGGACATCACCGACGAGCTGAAACTGACCAGCCAGTACAACGCCCTGATCCAGGTGCAGCAGGCGACGCTCGACAAGCTTTCGGACGCGGTGACCGTGTTCGGCTCTGACGGCCGCCTGCGCCTGCACAACGAGAGCTTCGCCAAATTCTGGAACGTCACCCCGGCCCAGGTCGAGGCGGCCGGCGACTTCGAGGGCGTGGTCGAGCTCTGCATTCCCAAGCTGCATGACCGCAGCTTCTGGGCGGAGCTGAAGGGCCGCGTCGCCGATCCCGATCCGCAGGCCCGCGCGCCGACCACCGGCGAGGTGAAGACCGCCGACAGCCGCATCGTCCTCTACCAATCCAGGCCTTTGCCTGACGGGGCGACGCTGATCGCCTTCACCGACGTCACCGACGCCCGTAAGCTGGAGGGCGCGCTGGAGGCCAAGGAGCAGGCCCTGGCCGACGCCGAGCGGCTGAAGCGCGACTTCGTGGGCAACGTCTCCTACGAACTGCGCACCCCGCTGACCACCATCATCGGCTACTCGGAGCTTCTGGAACGCTCCGGCGAGGGCCTGTCCGAGCGCGGCCGCGGCCATGCCGCGGCGGTGAAGCAGGCGGCGACCCAGCTAGCGCGCTCCATCGACGACGTGCTCGACATGGCCCAGATCGACGCCGACGAGATGGCGCTGGACCTGGAGGACGTCCGCGTCGCCGAGCTGCTGGCCGCCCAGGCTGAGCGCTGGGCGCCGGAGGCCGAAGCGGCCAACGTCGCCATCGTCGTGGAATGCCCGCCCGAGGTCGGCCTGATCCGCGGCGACGCGCGCCGCCTCGGCCAGATACTCACCCATCTGGTGGAGAACGCCCTGGGTCAGACCCCGGCCGGCGGGACCGTCACCCTGGGCGCCAAGAAAGGCCTGGGCGAGGTGCAGCTCAGCGTCACCGATACCGGCCGCGGCATCCCCTTCCACGTCCAGGCGCACATCTTCGACCGTTTCATCGGCCGCGAGCGCGGCGGCCCGGGCCTGGGCCTGGCGCTGGTCAAGGCCTTGACCGAACTGCACGGCGGCTGGGTGGCGCTGGAGAGCGAACCCGGCGCCGGCGCCACCTTCACCTGCCACCTCCCCGAAGAAGCCGTGGCCGCGGCCGCCCAGCCCGAGCTAGGGTTGCGGCCTTAGGGGTGTGGGCGAGCGTTCGGGGGACAAGATGCGCAGACTGGGACTGATCCTCGCCATGGGCGCCGCCGTCCTGTGCACCGCCACGCACGCCGAGACGCCGGCGCTCTCCACCTGCGAAGGTCCCGCCAAGGCGCCGGCCTGCACCGCCGTGCGCGGCGACCGGGCCGAGGGCTGGGGCGCCCAGTCGCGCGCCGAGGTGATGGCCCGCCACGGCATGGTCTCCACCAGTCAGCCGCTGGCCGCTCAGGCGGGACTGCAGGTGCTGAAGGCGGGCGGCAACGCGGTCGACGCCGCGGTGGCCACCGCCGCCATGCTCAGCCTGGTCGAGCCGATGAACGTCGGCCCGGGTGGCGACGTCTTCGCCATCGTCTACGTCGCCAAGGCGCACAAGCTCTACGCGCTGAACGCCAGCGGCATGGCCCCCAGCGGCGCGACGCCGGAGCACTTCGCCGCCCTCGGCTATCACGCTGACCCCGCCAACTGGGGCCCGGGCTCCGGCATGCCGCAGGGTGGGATCCTGCCGGTCACCGTGCCGGGCTCCGTCTGGGGCTGGGACGCCCTGCTGAAGCGCTTCGGCACCATGGGCTTCAAGCAGGTGCTGGAGCCGGCGGCGAGCTACGCCGAGGAAGGCTTCCCCATCAGCCAGCGGATCGGCCACGACTGGCATCTGCAGAAGACCTGGCCAGCCGCCGGCAAGCCCTCCGACGCCGCCGTCGACCCGGACGCGGCGGCGATCTTCTATCCCGACGGCCGCCAGCCGGAGCCCGGTCAGGTCTTCCGCAACCCCGGCCTCGCCAGGACCTTCCGCCTGCTGCAGGCGCAGGGAGCGGCGGCCTTCTACAAGGGCGAGATCGGCCGCGCGATCGTCGCCAAGTCCACGGCGCAGGGCGGGACCATGACGATGGACGACCTCGCCCGCTATTCCGGCGAGTGGATCGATCTCGCCCACACCACCTACCACGGTCACGACATCTATGAGCTTCCGCCGCCCTCGCAGTCCTGGGCGGCGCTGGAGATGCTCAATGTGCTGGAGGCCTGCGTTCCGGCCTGGACGCCGGGCGAGACCCTGGCCAGCCTGGGACCCCGCAGCCCGCGCTACTGGCACTTCATGGTCGAGGCCAAGAAGCTGGCCTTCGCCGACCTGATCGCCTTCAACGCCGACCCGCACTTCGCCAAGATTCCGCTGGAGCGTCTGCTCTCCAAGGCCCACGCCAGGGAACTCTGCGGCAAGGCTGATCCAGCCCATGCCTCGGCCACCGGCCGACCGGGCGCGGCGGACGCCAACGGCGACACCATCGTGCTCACCACCGCCGACGACCAGGGCAACATGGTCGCCTGGGTGAACTCCAACTATTCGAACTTCGGCTCGGGCCTGGGCGTGCCGGGCTACGGTTTCGTGCTGCACAACCGCGGCGGCCTCTTCAGCCTCGACCCCAAGTCGCCCAACGTCATCGCGCCCGGCAAGCGGCCCTACAACACGCTGGCCGCCGGCTTCGTGATGGACGGGACCGCACCGCTCATGTCGATCCTGCTGATGGGCGGCGACATGCAGGCCCAGGGCCACGCCCAGGCGCTGGTCAACATCTTCGACCTCGGCGCCAATCTGCAGATGGCCACCGACATGGCCCGCTTCCGGCACAATCAGGTGGCCAACCGCCTGGTGCTGGAGCCCGGCCTCTACGACCTGGTCGGCAAGGATCTGACCGCCATGGGCCACAGGCTGGACAAGCCCGACAGCGCCATCATGGGCGGCTTCCAGTCGATCCTGGTGCAGAACCCCGACGCCGAACCAGGTTCTGCCAAGCCCCGCGTCTACCGCGCCGGCTCCGACCATCGCAAGGACGGCCAGGCGGTCGGGTTCTAGCGCGCCTCTTCGCCTTGCCTCCGCCGCGGACGGATGGGACAAAAGCGAATCTGGGGAGCGAAACAAATGCAAAAGCAAGAGACGCGCGGCGTCGCCGGGCGCGCCTTCAAGACTCTGATCGCCGGCGCCGCGGCGCTGTCCATGGCCCTGGGCCCGGCCGCATTTGGCGCGGATGCGAAGCCCGCCCCGCATCCGATGGGCGCCGCGGCCGTCGACGGCGCGCGCCTGCTGGCAGCCGACGCCGAGCCCGGGACCTGGATGGCGTCCGGCCGCACCTATTCCGAACAGCGCTACAGCCCGCTGACCGGCATCAACAAGGCCAACGTCTCTAAGCTGGGCCTCGCCTGGTACGGCGATATCGACACTGAGCGCGGCCAGGAATCGACGCCCGTCGTGGTCGACGGCGCGCTCTACATCACCACCGCCTGGTCGAAGGTGAAGGCCTATGACGCTAAGACCGGCGCCAAGCTCTGGGACTACGATCCCAAGGTCGATCCGGCCAACGGCGCGGTGGCCTGTTGTGACGTGGTCAACCGCGGGGTCGCCGCCTGGAAGGGCAAGCTCTACCTCGGCGCGCTCGATGGCCGGCTGATCGCGCTGGACGCCAAGACCGGCAAGGTCGCCTGGTCGGTGCAGACCACCGATCCCAAGCAGCCCTATACGATCACCCAGGTCCCGCGGATCGTGAAAGGCTTGGTGATCATCGGCAACGCCGGCGCCGAATACACCTGCCGCGGTTACGTCTCGGCCTATGACGCGGCCACCGGCAAGCTGAAGTGGCGCTTCTACACCGTGCCCGCCGCACCCGGCGATCCGACCAACACCCCGCAACTGAAGTCCGCCCTGAAGACCTGGGACGGCGACTTCTGGAAATACGGCGGCGGCGCCACGGCCTGGGACACCATCCTCTACGATCCCAAGACCGACCTGATCTACTTCGGCACCGGCAACGGCCTCTCCTGGAGCCAGGAAGTCCGCAGCCCGAAGGGTGGCGACAACCTCTTTGTCTCCTCGGTGATCGCAGTGAAGGCGACCACCGGCCAGTACGTCTGGCACTTCCAGGAGGTGCCGGGCGACGAGTGGGACTACGACGTCACCAACCCGCTGATGACCGCCGACCTGAAGATCAAGGGCCAGGTTCGCCATGTCCTGATGCAGGCCCCCAAGACCGGCTTCTTCTACGTCTGGGACGCGGCCACCGGGAAGCTGATCTCGGCCGAGAAGTTCGCGCCGGCCAACTGGGCCTCGAAGATCGACATGAAGACCGGCCGCCCGGTCGAGAACCCCGACGTCCGCTACACCGACGACAAGGCCGCCATCGTCCAGCCCGCGCCGCTGGGGGCCCACAACTGGCACCCGATGGCCTACAGCCCGAAGACCGGCCTGGTCTATATCCCGGTCACCGAGAGTTCGACCGGCTTCCAGTCTGCCAAGCCCGACACCTTCCAGGTGAAGGAGCGGGTCTACAACACCGGCACAGTGTCCTTCTCCGACAAGATCACCGAGCTTTACGGCAAACCCGGCGCGCTGCCGCGCGGCAACATCCGCTCCTACCTGGAAGCCTACGACCCGATCCGGCAGAAGGAAATCTGGCGCGCGCCCGACAAGGACTACGGCGCCCACGGTGTCCTGGTCACCGCCAGCGACATCGTCTTCTCCGGCGACTGGAGCGGCAATTTCAACGCCTTCGACGCCAGGACGGGCCAGAAGCTGTGGTCGGCCCCGACCCAGGCCGACGTGGTCGCCGCGCCTTCGACCTACACCATCGGCGGCGAGCAATATGTGGCCCTGGTGGTCGGCGCCCGCGGCCTGCCGCCCGGCCAGGCGCGAACCAATCCGCTGAGCGCCAACAACTCGCGCCTGCTGGTCTTCAAGCTCAACGCCAGCGCGACCCTGCCGCAGACGCCGATCGCCGGCTCCGTGGCCGGCAAGGTGCTCGACCCGCCGCTGCTGACCGGCACCAACGAGCAGGTGATCGACGGCGAAGGCGCCTATGGCCGCTTCTGCGCCGGCTGCCACGGCTCGGGCGGCGTGGCCGACAAGTCGATCCCCGACCTGCGCTACTCGCCGGCGCTCCGCAACCTGACGACCTGGAACTCGATCGTTGTGGACGGGACCCGCGCCGACAAGGGCATGGTCTCATTCAAGAAGGTGCTCGCCGAAGGTCAGGCCGAGGCGATCTACCACTACATCGTCAGCCAGGCGAACAAGGCGAAGGCCGCCCAGCAGGCCTCGGCGAAGAAGTAGTCTGCGGCCCGCCGAAACCTCATTCCATCCTCATGCCGTTTCGCGCGAGGATCGCGGCGACCTGAAGCAACGGGGCCGAGGCCGCCCATGACGCCGCCAAGCACGCCGGGCGAATTCGAATGCCCCGACTGCGGGAACCCCGCCGTCGTATTGAGCGCCGGGCCCGACGGCGACAGCCTGGCGAGCTGCCAGGGTTGCGGCCGCGCCCATGGCCGATGGGCCGAGATCCTGGCGGCGCGGGCGGCGGCTCCGCCGGCGCCGAAACGTCGCGTCTTCGCCGGCTGGTTCCTCCGGGGCGCAACGCGCTGGCGCAGCCACGGCGGCGCGATCAGCTATCCGGGCGGAGCGGGGCGCCCAGCATCATCGCCGCCCAGTCGGCCACCGGGATCAGCCGCGGATCGGCCAGCTCGTCGAATTCCGCCGCCAGCTGCGGGTGACGGCGCACGATCTCAGCGATCCGCCGCTCCAGTGTCGCGATCCTGGCCTTGAGGAGCTCGACCTCGTCCATGACAGGATGACGACAAGGCCCCGGCGGCGCCTCAGCGAACGGAGATGTGCGGTCCTGCCGCGTCAGGGAACACGGCGACGTCGCCCCTGCTCCAAGCCAAGATTGGCCTATCGCGTCGGGACCGGAACCTCGCCGCGATAGTCGTAGAAGCCGCGGCCGGCCTTGCGGCCCAGCCAGCCGGCCTCGACGTATTTCACCAGCAGCGGACAGGGACGGTACTTGGAATCCGCCAGGCCCTCGTAGAGCACGTTCATGATCGAGAGCACCGTATCCAGGCCGATGAAGTCGCCCAGCTCCAGCGGACCCATGGGGTGGTTGGCGCCTAGCTTCATGGCCGTGTCGATGGCGTCCACCGTGCCGACGCCCTCATAGAGCGTATAGATCGCCTCGTTGATCATCGGCACCAGCACCCGGTTGACGATGAAGGCCGGGAAATCCTCGGCGTTCGCGGTCGTCTTGCCCAGCGATTGCGCGAAGAGGACGGCGGTCTCGTAGGTGTCGGGGCCCGTGGCGATGCCGCGGATGATCTCCACCAGCTTCATCAAGGGCGCCGGGTTCATGAAGTGCAGGCCGATGAACCGGTCGGGCCGATCGGTGGCCGCCGCCAGGCGGGTGATCGAAATGGAGGAGGTGTTGGAAGCCAGCAGCGTGGTCTCCGACAGGTGCGGCCCCAAAGCCTTGAAGATCGCCTTCTTGGTCTCTTCGTTCTCGGTGGCCGCTTCGATGGCCAGGTCGGCGCCGCCGATGGTCTGGAGTTCCGGCGCCGGTTTGATGCGGGCCAGGGCGGCATCCATCTGATCTTGGGTGACGATGCCCCGCGTCACCTGGCGGGTAAGGTTGCGGTGGATCAGGCCCATGCCCGCTTCCAGCCGTTCGGCGCTGACGTCATGCAGAAGGACGTCATAGCCACCCAGCGCCACCACATGAGCGATGCCGGTCCCCATCTGGCCCGCGCCAATGACGCCGACCGACTTAATCTGAACCATTCAATGAGCCTCGATGAACGGGCCCGCCCCCAAATCCCCGAGTAAACTTGGCGCGGCCCTTCTTTTTATGGCGGCTTTCTAACATAACGGCGCCGTACCGCCGCAAGGCTTTTGCTGCGGCGCAGCGTGACCATGGCCCAGCGTCGTCAGAAGCTGTCCGGCTCGCCGGCTCCGGGCTCGCGCCCGATCTCGGCGACCAGCCAGTCGCGAAGTGCGTGGATGCGGGCCAGTTTGGGGTTGTCGCCCCGCCAGGCGACATAGAAGGCGAAATCGTTCTCGACCGCCTCCGGGAGGAGCCGCACCAGCCGCCCGGTCTCCAGATCGTGCTGCACGAGGCTGGATCGCGCCAGGGCGACGCCCATGCCCTGAGCCGCGGCCTCGATGACCATCATCGAGTCCTCGAACACGGGCCCCGAGGCCGGCGGCTCAGACAGACCGAAGCCGGAGAACCACAGCCGCCACGGCCTGTGGGTGTGCCGCAGCAGCGGCGCGGCCAGCAGGTCCTGAGGGGTGCAGATCGCTTCATGCCCCGCCAAGGTTGGGCTGCAGACCGGGAACAGCTGCTCGCGGAACAAGAGGGCGGACTCCACCCCGATCGGCTGCTCTCGGCCATAGCGCAGTCCGACGTCGACGCCGTCGCTGACAAAATCGGCCAGGCGTTCCTCGAAGCGGAGATCGAGGTTGGCCCCCGCCGGATCGGCCAACAGCCTAGTCAACCGCCGCGGCAGCCAGCGGACGCCAAGCTGGGGATCGATGCTCACCACCAAGGCGTCGGCGGACGCTGAGCTCGCGAATTCCTGGACGGCGTCGCTCAGGATCGCTTGCGCCGCGGCGATCCGTTCGGCGAGCCGCGCGGCGGCCGGCAGCGGGATCATGCCATTGCCCTGCCGGCGGAACAGCCGCGCGCCGAGCTCAGCTTCCAGTCGGCGGATCTGCTGGCTGACCGCGCCGTGGGTGACCGCCAGCTCCTTGGCCGCACGGCTGTAGCTTTGGTGCCGGGCGGCGGCCTCGAGGGCGCGCAGCGCGAAGTAGGGCGGCAGGCGTTTCATGGCCAGGTTGTTAGCCGATGTAACAACCTGGAGCAAAAACTATCGTTCGCGACGGGCCATGCGCGACCCCACATCCAGGTCAGCGGCGCCGCTGATTTCGCGAACAAAACCAAAGGACCAAGATCATGAAGACCCAGCTTTTGGGACTGACCGCGGCTGGCCTCCTGCTCGCCGCAACCTCGGCCGCCGCCACCACCACGCCGTGGGAGTCGCACACCTACGCGGATCGCGTGCAGGCCAGGGCCGACGCCCTGCTGCGGGCGGCCGGGATCGATGCGCAAGGCCCGCCGGTTTCGGTGCGCGCCCGGATCAACCCGGACGGACATCTGGCCGGCGTGCAGATCCTGCGTACGTCCGGCTCGCCCGAGATCGATCGCGCGGTGGCGGACGTGCTGCGCAAGGTGCTCGTCGCCGACGCTCCGGTCGGATTGCTCGAGGGCGCGGTGACCCTGAACGTCGGCCAGGGCGCAGGCCCGCCGGCCCAGGCCCATTGACGGCCGGCGCGGCCTCACCCGGCCGCATTCGACCGAAGAAAAAGGGGACGGTCCTTGGCTGGACCGCCCCCTTTTGTTCGAGGTCTGAGAGCCGCCTACTTGCCCGCGGCGGTCAGCGCGGCCATCAGCTCCGGCACGGCGGTCTTATAGTCCGCCACCAGGCCGTAGTCGGCGACCTGGAAGATCGGCGCGTCGGCGTCCTTGTTGATCGCCACGATGACCTTGGAGTCCTTCATGCCGGCCAGGTGCTGGATGGCGCCGGAGATGCCGATGGCGATGTAGAGCTCGGGCGCGACCACCTTGCCGGTCTGGCCGACCTGGTAGTCGTTGGGGGCATAGCCGGCGTCGACCGCGGCGCGGCTGGCGCCGACAGCGGCCCCGAGCTTGTCGGCCAGCGGCTCGATCACCTTCTGGAACTCTTCGGCCGAGCCCATGGCGCGGCCGCCGGAGACCACGATCTTGGCGCCCGAAAGCTCCGGACGCGCCGACTTCACCAGCTTCTGGTCGACGAAGTGGGTCTTGGCCGGAGCGGCCGGCGCCGGGATGGTCTCCACCTTGGCCGAGCCGCCATCCGCCGCCGCCTTGAAGACGGTGGGCCTGACGGTGATCACCTTCTTGGCGTCGGAGGACTGGATCGTCTCCAGCGCGTTGCCGGCGTAGATCGGCCGCACGAACGTGTTGGCGTCGATCACGTCAACGATCTCGGAGATCTGCGCCACGTCCAGCTTGGCGGCGATACGCGGGCTGAAGTTCTTGCCCTGGCTCGTGGCGGGCGTCAGCACCGCGTCGTAGTTGGCCATCAGCGGGACCACGAGGGCTTCCATGGCCTCGGCCAGGCCCTCGCCCAGGCTGTCGCTTTCCGCCAGCAGGACCTTGCGCACGCCGGTGATCTTGGCGGCCGCGTCGGCCACGCCCTTGGCGCCCTTGCCGGCCACCAGGACATCGACGTCGCTGGAGAGCTTGAGCGCGGCGGTCACCGTCTTCTCGGTGGTGTCCCGCAGGTGGGCGTTGTCGTGGTCGGCGATGACGAGAACGGCCATCAGAGCACCCCCGCTTCGGTCTTGAGCTTGGAGACGAGGTCGGCGGCGGTCTCCACCTTGATGCCGCCGGCGCGCTTCGGCGGCTCGGTGACCTTCAGGACCTTCAGCCGCGGCGCGGTGTCCACGCCCAGCGAAGCGAGCTCTTCGATGGCGAGCTCCTTCTTCTTGGCCTTCATGATGTTGGGCAGGCTCGCATAGCGCGGCTCGTTGAGGCGCAGGTCCGCGGTGACGACGCCCGGCAGGTCGATTTCCAGGGTCTGCAGGCCGCCGTCGACCTCGCGGGTCACCTTGGCCTTCTTGCCGGAGACTTCCAGGGCGGACGCGAACGTCGCCTGCGGCCAGTCGAGCAGGGTCGCCAGCATCTGGCCGGTGGCGTTGTTGTCGCCGTCGATGGCCTGCTTGCCCATGATCACCAGCTCGGGGTTTTCCTTGCCGATGATCGCCTTCAGCACCTTGGCCACAGCCAGGGGCTCCAGGTCTTCGGTGGTCTGCACCAGGATTGCGCGGTCGGCGCCCATGGCCAGCGCGGTGCGCAGCGTCTCGCTCGCCTGGGCCGGCCCGATGGAGACGGCGACGACTTCGGTGGCGACGCCCTTTTCCTTGAGACGCACGGCCTCTTCGACCGCGATCTCGCAGAAGGGATTCATCGACATTTTCACGTTCGCGAGGTCGACACCCGTCTGGTCGGGCTTCACCCGCGCCTTGACGTTGTAATCGATCACCCGCTTGACCGGGACCAACACCTTCATGGGTCGCTAGCGCCTCAAATCTGCTGGGGAATGATGGTTTCGAGTGCGGGCAATAGCGGTTCCGGCGCGGTTTGCAAACCGGCTCCAGCTATAGCCAACGACCCTGTTTATCCCCGCTGACTTGATCCAAGTCAGCCGGGACAGGGTCTTGGGGGGACTGACGTAGCCGCAGTGATCGCTTAAAGAGAGGGCCATGAACAAGACGATCGACCGCCTGAAGTGGATCTTCCTCGGCATCTTCGCCGTGGCCAACGTCGGCATCCTGGTGTGGACCGTGGGCTGGGCGTGGCCTGAGGAACGCTGCGTGGGCGCGCATAAGTGGTGGGACGGCTACAGCCGGGTCTGCGCCCAGCCGATCCTGACGTCCGACCTGACCGGGCGGATGATCACCGACCAGAAGGCCAAGGACGAAGCGCTGCGCGCCATCGGCCGCCTGCCGCCGGGGACACCTGCTGCGCCGAAGCCCTAGCCCGGATATCTCACACGGCTCACGGTTGGGGGGGCGAGGCCTGGCATCGGCGTTGGAGTTATCTTGAAGGCGGCCGCCGTCGGCCGCTTGGGGCGGGGGGCTGTGATCGTCTGGGTGCGGGTTCTGTTTCGGGGACGGGTTTTGGCGGGGCGCAGTCAGGCGGCTTTGGCGAGGCGCCCATAGGCCAGGGCCCATTCACGTTTCCAGGGATAGGCCGAGGCCATGGCGATCTTGATGCGGCGCACGGAGGTTCTGACGAGC
>NZ_DATAPY010000097.1:0-11242 GCF_036264965.1 Phenylobacterium sp. | reverse complement strand
CGGCGAGGTGCGAGTCGCCAGCCGCTTACGACTTAGCCGCAGGGTGCGTCAGGGACGGACGCAGTCGTTTTCTTCGACATCGACGGGCTGCCTCGCGAGTTGATATAGAACGCGAGGAGTTCGGTATATCTACTTGATTTATTTATACCGGCCGCTTCATCCGAACTTCGCGAACCGTGCGGGTCGAGGAGTTCATGACCAGCGTGTGGGTGTGGACGAAGCCGTTCTCGTAGGTGACGCCATCGAGGAGTGCGCCCTTGGTGACGCCGGTGGCGGCGAAGATGGCGTCGGCGCGCACGATTTCGGCAAGGTCGTACTTCTTGTCGAGGTCGGTGATGCCGAGCCGCTCGGCGCGGCCGCGCTCGTCGGCGTTGCGGAATACCAGCCGGCCCTGGAACTGGCCGCCGACGCACTTCAGCGCCGCGCAGGCCAGCACGCCCTCGGGCGCTCCGCCCTGGCCCACATAGAGGTCGACGCCGGTCGAGGGATCGGCGGTGTTCATCACGCCGGCCACATCGCCGTCGGTGATCAGGTAGATGCGGCAGCCCACCGAACGGAGGCTCGCGATGATGTCGGCATGGCGCGGGCGGTCGAGGACGCAGACGGTCAGCTCTTCGGCCGGCACGCCCTTAGCCTTGGCCAGGGCCTTGACGTTGTCGGCGGGCGACTTGTCCAGGTCGATCACACCGGCCGGATAGCCCGGCCCGCAGGCGATCTTGTCCATGTAGGTGTCGGGCGCATTCAGCATGGTGCCCTTGGGCGCCCAGGCCATCACCGCCAGCGCATTGGCCATGGCCTTGGCGGTGAGCGTCGTGCCCTCCAGCGGATCCAGCGCGATGTCGATCTTGTGCTTGCCGCCCTTGCCGACCTTTTCGCCGATGTAGAGCATCGGCGCCTCGTCGCGCTCGCCCTCGCCGATGACGATCTCGCCGTCTAGGTCGAGATCGTTCAACGCCGTGCGCATGGCATCGACGGCGGCCTGGTCGGCGGCCTTCTCGTCGCCGCGGCCGACCATCTTCCAGGCGGCGATCGCCGCGATCTCGGTGACACGGACCGCTTCCAGCACCAGGCTGCGGTCGAGGACTTCGGAACTCATGTCTGTGGCGTCTCCGGCCAAATCTTTTCGTGGAAGGAATTAGATGCGGGCGATGCGTAGCAGCCTCGGGCGGTCGAGCACAGCCGGCAGACCGGCGATATGTTCGATGGCGGCCTTCAACACGCTTTCGGCCACCGCATGGGTGGTCAGTACGATGGGCACGCCCTGGGCGTTCTCCACCGGCTTCTGCAGAAAGCTCTCGATCGAGACGCCGGCCTCCGCCAGGGCCTCGGAGACCGCGGCGATGACGCCCGGCTCGTCCTTCACCGACAGGCGCAGGTAGGCGCGGCCGATGCTCTTGGACGGATCCACCGGAGTGAAGGGAGAGAGCTTGCCCGCCGGGGCCTGGAAGACTGGCCGCACGGCGCCGGCCATGACGTCGGCGATGTCGGCGGCCACCGCGGCGGCCGTGGGGCCTGCGCCCGCGCCGGGACCCTGGACGAAAATGCGCCCGGTTCGAACGCCTTCGATGAAGAGCGCATTCAGCGCCCCGCCGGCCTGGGCCAGCGGGTGGTCCAGCGGCGCCAGCGACGGATGCACCCGCACCAGGACCCCGTCCGGCGAGCGGTCGGCCGAGGCCACTAGCTTGATCCGGTAGCCCAGATCGCGCGCAAGCTTGATATCCAGAAGGTCGACGCTCTCGATGCCCTCGATCTCGGCGGCGGCGTAGTTGGGCGCGCAGCCGAAGGCGAGCGCGGCCAGGATGGAGATCTTGTGGGCCGCGTCAAAGCCGCCGACGTCCATGGTCGGGTCCGCCTCGGCGTAGCCCAGGCGCTGGGCCTCGGCCAGGACCTCGGCGAAGTCGCGGCCCGTGGCCTCCATCTCGGTCAGGATGTAGTTGCAGGTGCCGTTGAGGATGCCGGCCACCGACTTGATATCGTCGCCGACCAGGGCCTCGCGGACCATCTTCACCGCCGGGACGCCGCCCATAACGGCGGCCTCGAACAGCAGCGGCATGCCCTGCCCTTCCGCCAGGACCGCCAGCTCCGCGCCATGCTCGGCGATCAGGGCCTTGTTGGCGGTGACCACGGGTTTTCCGGCGCGCAGGGCGGCCTCGACCGCGGCCTTGGCCGGCCCGTCGGAGCCGCCGATCAACTCGACGAAGATGTCGGTCTCCGGCGAGGTCGCCAGCGACACCGGATCGTCGAACCAGGGCAGGCCCGAGATGTCGAACGGCCGCGGCCGCGAGCGCGAACGGGCCGAGACGCCGGTGACAGTGGCGCGGCCACCCGCCGGCGCGAAGTCGGGCCGCTCGGCCAGGAAGGTCAGCAGGCCGGCACCAACGGTGCCCAGGCCCGCGACGCCGACACGCCAGGTTTTTCGATCGGTCATTGAGCCGCCAGGGTGTTGTGGGCGCGGGCCAGGATGTCGTCGGACTGGCTAAGGAACTTCTTCACGTTGCGGGCCGCCTGGCGGATACGGTGCTCGTTCTCGACCAGGCCGACGCGCACGAAGCCCTCGCCATATTCGCCGAAGCCGACGCCGGGGGCCACGGCCACGCCGGCCTCCTCGATCAGCAGTTTGGAGAACAGCAGCGAGCCGGCTTCCTTGAACTGCTCCGGCACCGGAGCCCAGGCGAACATCGAGGCGCTGGGCGACGGGATGTCCCAGCCCGCGCGCTTCATGGTCTCGACCAGCACATCGCGGCGGGATTTGTAGATCGCCCGGATCTCATCGACGCAGTCCTGCGGTCCGTTCAGGGCCGTGGCCGCAGCCACCTGGATCGGGGTGTAGGCGCCGTAGTCGAGGTAGGATTTCACCCGCGCGAGCGCCGCGCAGATCCGCTCGTTGCCCACCACCATGCCGACGCGCCAACCGGCCATCGCATAGGTCTTCGAGAGAGAATTGACCTCGACGGCGATGTCCTTGGCGCCCTCGACCTGCAGCACCGACGGCGGCGGGTTGTCGTCGAAGTAGATCTCCGAATAGGCGATGTCGGAGATCACCAGCATCTCATGCTTTTTCGCGAGCGCGATGGCCTCCTTGTAGAAGTCCAGGTCGACACACTGCGCCGTCGGGTTCGACGGATAGCTGAGGATCAGCACGGTCGGCGGCGGCGCCGAGTGCTTCACCGCCCGGCTCACGCCGGACAGATAGTCCTCGGGGCTCAGGGCCGGGACGTGGCGGATCACCCCGCCGGCCATGATGAAGCCGTAGGCGTGGATCGGATAGGCCGGGTTGGGGCAGACGATCACGTCGCCGGGCGCGGTCAGAGCCTGGGCGAGGTTCGCGAAGCCCTCCTTGGACCCCAGCGTGGCGATCACCTCGGTGTCCGGGTTCAGCTTCACGCCGAAACGGCGATCGTAGTAGCCGGCCATGGCGCGCCGCAAGCCCACGATGCCCTTGGAGGCCGAATAGCGGCCGGCCTTTGGGTCGCGGGCGGTTTCGATCAGTTTGTCGACGATGTGCTTGGGCGTCGGCATGTCCGGATTGCCCATGCCGAAGTCGATGATGTCCACACCCTGGGCGCGCAGGCGCGCCTTGATGCGGTTGACCTCCTCAAGGACGTAGGGCGGGAGGCGACGGATACGGTGGAAGTCGGGGGTCATGTCGAAGGTCTTTTAGCCGCTCAAATGCCCGAATGCGGCTCTCTTCGGAGGTGAAGGCGGGCATGGATAGACTCCGGGCGGGAGCCAGCCAAGCCATGGTTCGATGAATTTTCAGCCTCCGCGGGGTCCTATCTTTTGACCGGCGGAGGCGGTGTAGCTCGCGCCTTGAGGTCCCGGGCGAAGGCCTCGGTGTCGCCGGGCTGCACCGGCGGCAGGACCGGGCCGGCGTCTGCCCGCGCCTGGGCCGCGAAGGCGTCAGTGTCCTTGAGCGTCCAGGTCGAATCGGCGGTGGCCGCGATCAGCTTGGCGGCGTCCGCATTCACCCGGTCGGCGTCGCGGCCATACTGGCGGGTCGGCCGTAGGCCTGTCGGCTTCTTCGGGAAATCCACGAAGGTCGGATAGGGCGCGTCGGGCCGAACAGTCTTGACCACCTCGGCGGCGACCGGTGAGCGCGGATCGACGATCGCATCCTTGAACGGATGGACGCAGCCCGACAGCAGAGCGCAGCCGGCGACGCCCGCAGCCAAACCGCTGCGGCGTAGGTTCACAAAAGGGCTCGACCGCGTCGTCATTTTCCGATCCGGTCTTAAGCGATGATCGAGACAGGCGAAAGGGCGCAAGCGCCATCGCCGCCGGGAGGACGATCTTATGAGCGGGCGAACCTCGCAAAAGAAGGACGGCAAGACGCCCAAGGCCACGGGCGCCGGGAAGGCCGCTCAGGCCAAGCTCGCGCCGAAGATGAAGGCCAAGGCGAAAGCCAAGGCCAAGGCGGCGCCGACCTCGGCGCCCGACGCGTCGCCTCACATCGCAGCGCAAGCGGCGCCGGCTCCGGGCTTCGACATGGCCGCCATGAGCGCCGACCAGCGCGCGGTGGTCGAAAAGCTCTCCATGAACCTGGCCCGCGCGGCGCTGACCGCCCAGGGCGCTATCGCCGAGATGGCCCTGCGCCAGGCCGACCGCCCCGCAGCGCTCTCGCTAGACCCGTTCCACGTCGCGCCGGCGCTGACCGAGGTGATGGGCCGCCTGGCCGCCCAGCCGGACCGGATGATGCGCGCCCAGGCCGATCTGTTCGCGCGCTATCTCGACCTCTGGCAGGCCACGGCCCAACGACTGGGCGGCCAGGCGCCGGACCCCGTCGCCCATCCTGCCCGCGGCGACAAACGCTTCCTGGATCCGGAGTGGTCGGAGAACCCAGTCTTCGATGTGATGAAGCAGTCTTACCTGCTCACCGCCAACTGGATGAACAGCCTGGTGGCCGAGGTCGACGACGTCGACCCGATGGTGAAGCGCCGGGTCGAGTTCTTCATGAAGATGCTCACCGACGCCTTCTCGCCGTCGAATTTCCTGGCCTCCAACCCAGCGGCGCTGCGCGAGGTCATGACGACGGGCGGCGAGAGCCTAGTGAAGGGCATGGAGAACTTCGCCGCCGATTTGGAACGCGGCGGCGGGCAGCTGTCGATCGCCCAGACCGACTACGAGATGTTCAAGATCGGCGAGAACGTCGCGACCGCGCCCGGCAAGGTCGTGTTCCGCAATGAACTCATAGAATTGCTGCAATTTTCTCCCACGACGGAGAGCGTCTGCGAGATCCCGCTGGTGATCTTCCCGCCGTGGATCAACAAGTTCTACATCCTCGACCTGCGCCCTGAGAACTCGATGATCCGCTGGCTTTCCGCCCAGGGGATCACGGTTTTCGTGGCGTCCTGGGTGAACCCCACCGCCGAGCTCGCCGACCGCACCTTCGAGGACTATATGCGCGAGGGCATCTACGCCGGGACGCAGGCGGCGATGGACCAGTGCGGCGTCGATCGGGTCAACACCGTCGGCTACTGCATCGGCGGAACCCTGCTCTCCTCGACCCTCGCCCACATGGCGGCCAAGGGCGACAAGCGCATCGCCTCGGCCACCTTCTTCGCCGCGCAACAGGACTTCTCGGAAGCCGGCGACCTCCTGCTCTTCACCAACGAGGACTGGCTGAAGGACCTGGAGCAGAAGATGGACGCCGGCGGCGGTGTGCTCTCCGGCCAGTCCATGGCCGACACCTTCAATGCGCTGAGGGCCAACGACCTGATCTGGTCGTTCTTCGTCAACAACTACCTGATGGGCAAGGAGCCCAAGCCCTTCGATCTGTTGTTCTGGAACTCCGACCAGACCCGGATGCCGAAGACGCTGCACATGTACTACCTGCGCAAATTCTACGGCGAGAATGCGCTGGCGAAGGGCGAACTGATCCTCGACAACGTCAAGCTCGACCTCGGCAAGGTGAAGACCCCGATCTATGTGCAGTCCTCGAAGGAGGACCACATCGCGCCCGCCCGCTCGGTCTACAAGGGCGCCAAGCTGTTCGGCGGGCCGGTGACCTTCACCCTGGCCGGCTCGGGCCACATCGCCGGCGTGATCAATGCGCCGGCCGCCCACAAGTACCAGTACTGGACCCACGAAGAGCTGCCCGCCTCGCTCACGGCCTGGCATGCCGCCGCCAAGGAAACCCCCGGCTCCTGGTGGCCGCACTGGATCGAATGGCTGAAGGCCCGCTCCGGCGGCCAGGTCCCCGCCCGCGACCCCGCCAAGGGCAAGCTGAAACCGCTCGGCGACGCGCCTGGGACCTATGTGAAGGTGCGGAGCTAGGCGCGTCACAACGTTACTAAGGTTTAATGCCAGCTACCTTGCATCGCCCACTACCTTGCCATAGGTTCTGACCTCGCAAGGAGGCGCCGACGTGCCTGAAGCCATCGAGATCCAGCTGAAGAAAGGCGCGCTTGAACTGTGTGTTCTGGCCCTGCTTTCGAAGCACGACAGCTACGCCTACGAGATCGCCAGCCAGCTCTCTGATTCCATCGGGATGGGCGAAGGCACGATCTATCCGCTGATGCGCCGGCTGCAGACCGACCGCCTCGTCGAGACCTATCTCGTCGAGAGCCCGGCCGGCCCGTCCCGCAAATACTACCGGCTGACTGAGGCCGGAAAGGCGAGTTTCAGCTCGCAGAAGTCCGCCTGGAGCTCGTTCTCCGGCGCAGTTGAATCCATCCTTGGAGGGGTGAAATGACCCGTCAGGCGTTCATGGCCCGATTGCGGGAAGGCCTTCGTGGCCTGCCGCCGTCGGCCCAGGCCGACATCGTCGCGGACTACGAGAACCATTTCAATGAAGGCGCCGCCGCCGGCCGAAGCGAGGCTGACGTGGCCTCGGGCCTTGGCGATCCGGGCCGTCTGGCGCGCGAGCTGCGCGCCGAGATCGGCCTGCGCCGTTGGGAAGAGGAGCGCAGCCCCTCGGCCGGCGCCTCGGCCATCTTCGCGGTGCTCGGCCTGGGCGCCCTCGACATCCTGGTGCTGCTGCCGATCCTGATGGGCATCGGCGGCGCGATTTTCGGCGTCGGGGTGGCAGTCATCGCCATCTTCTTCACCGGCGGCGTGGTGTTCGCGGCCGGGCCCTTCAGCGGCCTGCCCGGCGGCGCCGGCGCGGCGGTCCTGGCCGGCATCGGCCTGATGGCCGGCGCGGCCTCGCTCGGCGCGGTGCTGGCCATCGTGACCATTGGCCTGGTCAATGCCCTGGTCTGGTACGGCCGTCTCCACTACCGGCTGCTCAAGCCGGCCCTTGAACCGCAAGTCTCCGGAGGCCTGCAATGATCCGCGTGCTCGTCATGATCGCCGTAACCGGCTTCCTGGTCTCCGTGGTCACCATCTCCAGCGCCGTCGCCATCGCCGGCCCGGACCTCTTCACCGACGCCATCCTGAACCACAGCTTCATCGGCGGGCACTGGACTGGCGACGACGACTTCAGCTGGGAGAAAGACAGCCATTCCGGACCGCAGGCGACCCGCGAGATGGCCTGGACCGGCGGCGACACCCTGGAAGTCGATGTCCCGGCCCAGATCACCTACACCCAGGCGCCGGGTGACGGTAAGATCACCGTCACCGGGCCGCAGCGCACGCTGGACAACCTGGAGGTCGACGGCGGCCGCCTGCGCTTCGGCCACGGCCACTACCGGCACGGCGGCGACCTGACGATCGTCATGACCGCGCCGGCGGTGACCCACTTCGACCTGCGCGGGTCCGGGCGGCTGAACATCGAGGGCTACAAGCAGGACAAGCTCAACCTCGACATCTCCGGCAGCGCCACGGTCTCGGCCAAGGGCGAAGCTAAGGGCCTGCAGCTGTCGATGTCCGGCTCGAGCGAGACCGACCTGGCCGACCTGAAGCTCAGCGACGCCGACGTGAACATCGAAGGCTCCGGCCAAGCGACGCTGGCGCCCACCGGCGCGGCCATTGTCGACATCTCGGGCTCGGGCGACGTCACCCTGCTGACCCGGCCGTCGAAGCTGGAAAGCAACGTCTCCGGCTCCGGCAGCATCCATCAGCGGGACGGCTCGCCGGTCACGCCCGCGGCGCCGGCCGTTCCGCCAACCAAGGGCGGCAAGAAAATCTGAGGGCAGGAACTCAGGCGGGGATGAACTTCAGCGCGACGCCGTTGTTGCAGTAGCGCAGGCCGGTGGGCTTCGGCCCATCGGGGAAGACGTGGCCCTGGTGACCCAGGCACTGGGCGCAGTGGTACTCGGTGCGCGGCACGCCGATGGCCAAGTCGGTCTTCTTCATCAGAGCGCCGGGGATGGCCGTGTAGAAGCTGGGCCAGCCGGTGCCGCTCTCGTACTTCCACTCCGACTTGAAGATCGGCAGGCCGCAGCCAAGACAGGCGAAGGTCCCCTTGCGGTGTTCGTTGAGCAGCGGGCTCGACCCCGGCCGTTCAGTGTCCTCATGGCGCAGCACCTCATAGGAGGCGGGCAGCAGGCGCACCCGCCACTCCGCATCGTTGATCTTGCGGAACGGCGAGTTGGCGTAAGGGTCTTCCGCCGCCAGGGCCAGGCTCGGCGCGGCGGCGGCAAGCGCCGTGGCCATCAGGAACCCACGGCGCGAGAGGTGCTGGATGCTCATGCCTGGATTACGTGGCGCCACGGCGGAAAGTTACAAGCCTTCTTCGGTTTCAGGGACGTCACGTTCGATGGATCGGCCCCAGGCCTACTCGACCGTGAAGTTGAACTGGCGCAGCTGGCCGTCGATGGTCACGCGGATCACGTAGTCGCCCGACGGGTCGCCGGCGGCCACCGCCCAGACGTTGAAGATCAGGTTCTCCCTCGGCGCCACGTCACGCTCGAACACCGCCGAGCGATTGTCGGCGGCGACGGTCATGCCCGGCGGAAGCTTCGCCTTTTCGCCCCAGGTGTTGGTCGGAGCCGGCAGACGGATCTCCTCGCGCACACGCACTGTGGACTTGTTGGTCTTGAGCTTGACCAACCAGCCGTATTGCTGACCGGCCTTGTTCGGCACCTTGTCCGCCTCCTTGAAGGCGGGCTTGCCGTCGACCGTGTTGAAGACCCCGAAATGGCCGTCGAGCAGCTCGACATAACCCGCCGTCGCCGGCGGAGGCGCCGGCGGCGTCTGTGCGACGGCAGGCGCCGCCATAAAAGCGGCCGCCGCCAGGCCGAGGCTCAGGAGCGTCTTCATAGCGCGAGCTAACCGGCTCCCAGGTCTCAGCGCAAGCTAGAGCCCGGCTGCTTCGTCCAGGCCCAGCATAAGGTTGAGGTTCTGCACCGCGGCGCCCGAGGCGCCCTTGCCGAGGTTGTCGAGCTGCGCCAACAGCCGCGCCTGACTGCCGTCGGCGTTGCCGAAGACGTAGAGGCGCATGCGGTTGGCGCCATTCAGCGCTTCCGGGTCCAGGGCAGCGACATAGCCGCCGGCTCCGGCGCGGGTCTTCTGCAGTTCGGCGCATTCGAGGCCGCTCGCCACTTCGACAAAGCGTTCGCCAGCGTAGTGAGCCTGTAACGCCACGTGCAGGTCGGCAGGACTGGGCTTGCCGGGCAGAGCCCAAAGCTGCAGCGGGACCTCGACGATCATCCCCTGCGCGAAGCGTCCGACGGCCGGCGCAAATACCGGCGGATGGTTGAGTCCGGCATGAACCTTCATCTCCGGCAGGTGCTTGTGCGCCAGGTTGAGCCCATAGACGCGGAAAGCGTCGTTGGTCCCCGCCGGCGCTGGCGCCTCGAACTCCTCGATCAGCCCCCTGCCGCCGCCGGAATAGCCCGAGATCGCATTGACGGTCAGGGGGGAGTCCGGCGGGATCAGGCCCGCGGCCACCAGCGGCCGCACCAGGCCGATGAATCCGGTGGGATAGCAGCCCGGATTGCTGACCCGCCGGGAGCCGGCGATCGCCGCGCGCTGATCCTTGGCCATCTCGGCGAATCCATAGGTCCAGCCCGCATCGACGCGATAGGCCGTCGAGGCGTCGACGATGCGCACGCTGTTGGACGTCACCAGCGACACCGCCTCGCGCGACGCCGCGTCCGGCAGGCAGAGCACCACCGCGTGGGCGGCGTTCAGCAGCTCGGCGCGGGCGGCCGGGTCCTTCCGCCGCGCGGGATCGATCGACAGGATCTCCAGATCGCTGCGGCCGGCCAGCCGTTCGCGGATCTGCAGCCCCGTGGTGCCGGCTTCGCCATCGATGAAGATTGTGTGGGCCATGGTCTTGGATTCCAGATGGGATCGAAAAGCGTTTGGGCAAAGAGAAAGGGCGCTCCGGTTTCCCGAAGCGCCCTCGCAAGCACGGATATGTCCGGGCTGAGTCTTAGCGCTTCGAGAACTGGAAGCTGCGTCGGGCCTTGGCCTTGCCGTACTTCTTCCGCTCGACCACGCGGCTGTCGCGGGTGAGCAGGCCGTGCGGCTTCAGCACGCCGCGCAGCTCCGGCTCGTAGTAGGTCAGGGCCTTGGAGATGCCGTGACGGATCGCGCCGGCCTGGCCGGAGAGGCCCGAACCCTGCACGGAGACGATCACGTCGAACTGGCCCGCGCGGTCGGCGAGGTCCATCGGCTGGGCGATCATCATCCGCAGCACCGGACGCGCGAAATAGATTTCCTGGTCGCGGCCGTTGATGGTGATCTTGCCCTTGCCGGGCTGGATCCAGACGCGGGCGATGGCGTTCTTGCGCTTGCCGGTCGCGTAGGCGCGGCCCTGGGCGTCGACCTTGCGCTCGTGGACGACGACGTCCTCGGCTTGGGTGCCCAGGCCCTTGAGCGCGTCGAAGCCGGTGGCGGCTTCAGGCGTGGTGGCTTCCGACATACTCAGGCGCTCCGCACGTTCTTGGCGTTCAGATCGGCGAACGCGATGGTCTCGGGGTTCTGGGCGGCGTGCGGATGCTCGGGCGCGTTGTAGATGCGCAGGTGCGTCAGCTGCTTGCGGGCCAGCGGGCTTTCCTTGGGCAGCATGCGCTCCACGGCCTTCTCGAGCACGCGCTCGGGGAAGCGGCCATTGAGGATCGCGCCGGCGGTGCGTTCCTTGACGCCGCCGGGGTGGCCGGTGTGCCAGTAGTAGATCTTGTCGGTCAGCTTCTTGCCGGTGAACTTCACCTTGTCGGCGTTCACGACGACGACGAAGTCACCGCAGTCGACGTTCGGGGTGTAGTCGGGCCGATGCTTGCCGCGAAGACGGTTGGCGATGAAGGTCGCGAGGCGGCCGACCACGGCGTTCTCGGCGTCGATCACGATCCACTTCTTCTCGACCTCGGCGGGCTTCAGCGAAGCCGTGGTCTTCATCATGGGAAACTCATCCGGA
>NZ_DATAPY010000096.1:0-10164 GCF_036264965.1 Phenylobacterium sp. | reverse complement strand
AGCATGATCCAGGAGGCGACCAGCAGCCAGAACGAGATGTTGTTCATCCGCGGGAAGGCCATGTCCGGCGCGCCGATCATCAGCGGCACGAACCAGTTGCCGAACCCGCCGATCATCGCCGGCATGACCATGAAGAAGATCATGATCAGGGCGTGGGCGGTGACCACCACGTTGTAGCCGTGCTTGGAGCCTTCGATCAGCCCGAGCTGGGCGATCCAGGAGTGCGGCTGGAAGATCTGGATGCCGGGCTCATAGAGCTCCCAGCGGATCAGACCGGACAGGGCGCCACCCACCAGGCCCGCCATGATGGCGAACAGGATGTAGAGGGTGCCGATGTCCTTGTGGTTGGTGGAGAACAGCCAGCGGGTGATGAAGCCCGGCTTGTGGTCGTGGCTGTCGTGACTGTCGTGGCTGTGGTCGTGAGCGGCGGAGGCCATCTTACGCGGGTCCTCGGATCAATTCTTGGCCGCGGCCGGAGCCGCGGGTTTGGCGGTGGGCGCGGCGGCGGCAGGCGCCGGCGCGGCAGGCGCCGCTACAGCCGGTGCCGTCGCCGAAGCGGGCGTGGCGGAGGCGCCGGCGGCCAGTGCGGCGGGCGCAGCGGCGGCGGGCGCGGGCGGAGGGGCGGAACCGATCGGCACGCCCTTCTTCGACAGCACCCAGGCGTCGAAGTCGGCCTGGCTCACCACCTTCACTTCGATGGGCATGAAGGCGTGGTCGACGCCGCAGAGCTCGCGGCAGGAGCCGTAGTAGGTGCCGATGCGGTCGACCTTGAACCAAGTCGAGTTCACGCGGCCGGGCACCGCGTCCATGATCACCCCGAAGGCCGGCACGGCCCAGGCGTGGATCACGTCGGCGCCGGTGACCAGGATCTGCACCGTCTGGTTGACCGGCACCACCAGGGGCTGGGTCGCGGCCAGCTTGTAGGGCACGCCGGCCGCCTTGGCCTTATCTTCAGGCAGGATGTTGGAGATGAACTCCGGCATCTTCTGGTCGGGATATTCGTAGCCCCAGTACCACTGATAGCCCGTGGCCTTCACGGTCATGTAGGGCTTGGGCATGTCGTGATATTCGAAGAGCAGCTTGAACGAGAAGACCGCGATCACGACCAGGATCAGGACGGGCACCAGGGTCCAGACCACCTCCAGCGGGGTGTTATGGCTCCACTTCGCCGGCGTCGGATTGGCCCGCTTGTTGTAGCGGACGATGATCCACAGCAGCAGCCCCAGCACGAACAGCGTGATGATCGTGATGATCGGGAACAGGATGTAATTGTGGAAGAAGATGGCGTCATGCTTCAGGGGCGTGACCCCCGGCTGCATCATCACCGAGCCGTTCGTGGGCTGGCCGATCAGATCGTCCGCCAGCGCAGACGCGCCCCACAATGCCGTCAAGGCGCCCGTCGCGATCCCCGCCGCCAGCGCCCGCATTCCCTGAAACCTAGACTGCATGTCCCCTCGGTCTGACTTGTCGGCCGCATCGCGCGAATCTGGCGATCCAACCGACTGTACAGAACGGCGCGCGCGGACGCTCGCGCGCCGGCTTGGCCCTTCATCGCGGGTGCATACGCGCATCCCTTGGGCTTGCCAAGGCGCGAGCGCACGCCCATGGCCCGGCCGTCTGTGACGTGAGCGCGCGAAGGCGTTGCGCGCCTGCTTTCCAGCCGTTTCGGCGACTCTTGTTCGAACGGCGCGCGCACCGTGCAGGGCCGGCGTGGCGAAGGGCGAGTCACGGCAAAAATGTCCAGTGTCGCGGACCGATGTTCCGGGGCATGCTGCGGCGATGATGCGGGGGACGCACGTGGGTTCGAGGGCGCGGGCGCGCAGCGTCGCGGCGGTGTTGGCGATGGGAGCCGTGCTCCTGGCTGGCGCCGCCGCGGCGCGACCTCGGCCCGCCGCCGCCAATCTCGCCGCTAATCTTGGGGGCCTGTGGACCAACGTCTCGGCCACGCCGCTGGAGCGGCCGGCGAGCCTGACGGGCCCGACCGCCACCGACGCCCAGGCCGCCGCCTATCTCAAGCTCTACGCCACCGACAACGCCGCTGACGACGCGTCGGGCGTGGGTGGCGGCGATTCGGAATGGTGGGAACGCGGGACCCAGCTGCTCCGCATCGACGGCCGGTTCCGCACCTCGATGATCGTCGAGCCCGCCGACGGCAAGCTGCCCTGGTCGAAGGCCGGCCAAGCGGTCGCGGCGCGGATCGAGACCACCAGCTATGACAACCCCGAACGGCGCCCGCCCGGCGAGCAGTGCCTGATGGGCGGCTCGGGGTCGGCCAGCGTGCCGATGCTGCCGCACCGGTCTTCGAGCGTCTACATGCTCGTCCAGACGCCCGACCACCTGGCGATCTGGATGGAGTCCGGCCACGACCCGCGGATCATCCGCCTGAAGGGCGGACCGCGCCTGCCGGCGAACATGCACCCCTGGGCCGGCGATTCGATCGGCCATTGGGAGGGCCGGACCCTGGTGGTGGAGACCACCAACCTCAACCCCGGCGAAGGCTGGAAATTCCCGCTCAGCGTCTACATCTCTCCCGACGCCAAGGTGACCGAGCGTTTCACCCGCCTCTCGAAAGGCGAGATCCTCTACGGCTTCACGGTGGACGACCCGCAGATCTACGCTCAACCCTGGCGCGGCGAACTCATCCTGCGCGCTATCAAGGGTCCGATCTTCGAATACGCCTGCCACGAGGGGAACTATTCCCTGCCCGGCATCCTGGCCGGCGCGCGCCATGAAGAAGCGGCGGGAAAATAGAACTCCGCCCATCCCGGCCTTCGCCGGGATGGGCAAATAAGCCCGGACCCCGAAATCGGTCGAAATCCTTACCTTGCGCTAACCGCGCCGGGCAATTTTGGGCCTCGGTCGCGACCCCAACCGCGCCGACGTACAGAGTACCGAGTATCCCCCGGCGCAGCCCCCCTCTCGCGCCGGGGTGATGCCGGCTCAGCCAGAGCCCTCCGACATCCCAGCGCCATCGCCCGCGACGCCGAAGCCGGGTGACGTGGGCCGCCGCGCTCCCTATCTTTGCAGGCATGAACGCCCATTCCCCTGCCCCATCGATCCTTGAGTCCGCCGGCGTCGACGCCAAGCGAGCTGAATCCATCCTGGGCGACGCCCTCGCCGGCGCCGACGACGGCGAGCTGTTCGTCGAGCGGTCCGAGAGCGAGAGCTTCCTGTTCGACGACGGCCGGCTGAAGTCGGCGGCCTATGACGCCACCGAAGGCTTCGGCCTGCGGGTCGTGGCCGGCGAGACGGCGGGCTACGCCCACGCCAGCGAAATCTCCGAGGCCGCCATCGCCCGCGCCGCCGACTCGGCCAGGCTGGCCAAGCGCGGCTATTCCGGCGTGGCCGCCGAGGCGCCGCGCGCCACCAACGCCAAGCTTTATGGCGAGGACGATCCCCTCGCCTCGCCGGACTTCTCCGACAAGGTCAGCCTGCTGCAGGAAATCGACGCCTGGGCCCGGGCCCGCGATCCGCGGGTGGTGCAGGTGATGGCCTCCCTGGCCGGCGAGCGCCGCACCGTGGAGATCCTGCGCGCCGACGGCCGGCTGATCCGCGACGTGCGGCCCCTGGCCCGCGTCAACGTCCAGCTCACCGTCGAGCGCGACGGCAAGCGGGAGAGCGGCTACTCGGGCGCCGGCGGCCGCGCCGGCTTCGAGGCCTGGATCACGCCGGACCGCTGGCGCGAGCAGGTGGACGAGGCGCTGCGCCAGGCGCTGGTCAACCTCGACGCCATCCCCTGCCCGGCGGGCGAGATGGATGTGGTGCTGGGTCCCGGCTGGAACGGCGTGCTGCTGCACGAGGCGGTGGGCCACGGCCTGGAAGGCGACTTCAACCGCAAAGGCACCTCGGCCTTCTCCGGCCGGATCGGCGAGCGGGTGGCCGCGCCCGGCGTCACGGTGTTCGACGACGGGGCGATCCAGGGCCGCCGCGGCTCGCTGACCGTCGACGACGAGGGCACGCCCACCGGCCGCACGGTGCTGATCGAGGACGGCATCCTGGTGGGCTACATGCACGACCGGATGAGCGCGCGGCTGATGGGGCTGGAGGTCACCGGCAACGGCCGCCGGCAATCCTATGCCCACCTGCCGATGCCCAGGATGACCAACACCGCCATGATGGGCGGCGACCACACCCAGGCGGAGATGATCGCCTCGACCAAGCGCGGCCTCTACTGCGCCAACTTCGGCGGTGGCCAGGTGGACATCACCAACGGCAAGTTCGTCTTCCAGTGCACCGAGGCCTACCTGATCGAGGACGGCAAGGTCACCACACCGGTGAAGGGCGCCACCCTGATCGGCGACGGGCCGTCGGCGCTGACGCGGGTGACGATGATCGGCGACGACTTCGGCTTCGACAATGGCGTGGGCGTCTGCGGCAAGGCCGGCCAGAGCGTGCCGGTGGGCGTCGGCCAGCCGTCGCTGAAGATCACCGGCCTGACGGTCGGCGGGACCAGCGTCTGAAGCTTGGCGATAGGCCCTTGGGGAGGGGCCCTCACCGAGACGGACGGATGCATTCTGTCCGCGAATTAATCCACCTTACAGGCATTTAATTGGCGCCCTGATGGCGGCGCAGGTCTCTTCCCCCCGTTTTTGGGGAGCCTGTTCCGTATGTTGCTTTTCATCCTTGCGCAGGCTGCCACCGCGGTTGTCACGCCAGCCTCGACGACGGCTCCGCCCGCCGCCGCGGTGCAACCGGCAATTGTCAGCTATCCCCCGGACTTCTTCACCAAGATCAGCCCGAACACCGCGCTGGACATGGTCAACGCCCTGCCCGGCTTCGCGCTCGACACCGGCGCCGGCGTGCGCGGCTATGAGGGCGCGGCGGGCAATGTGCTGATCGACGGCCAGCGGCCGGCGACCAAGAGCGAGGGGATCGACTCGCTGCTGCAGCGGATGCTGGCGACCCATGTGGCGCGAATCGACGTGATCCGCGGCGGGGCGCCCGGCATCGACATGCAGGGCAAGACGGTGATCGCCAATGTGATCACCAAGCGGGAAAACGGCGCGCGCGGCATCTTCCACTATGCCGACCAGCATTCCAGCGACGGTCGCCGCTGGGGCACCCTGCGGATCGAGGGCTCCGGCAAGGTCGGCGAGCGCAGCTGGGAAGGCGGCGTCACCGTCTCGGGCTTCACCGACGACGGCTTCGGCGACGGCCCGCGGACCGAGACCAACGGCGACGGGGCGCCGAACGCCTCGGCCCACATCCACAGCCAGGGCTGGGGCACCCAGTCGATCGTCACCAGCGCCACCGAGGCGCCGCTGGCCGGCGGCAGCCTGCGGCTCAACGGCCGGATCAGCGGCCAGACCTACGACTCCGCCGAGCTCGACAGCTTCCACTTTCCCGACAGCCACACCGAGCACGACCACCAGGACGACAACTACCTGCAGGGCGAAGTCGGCGCGCGCTACAGCCACGGCTTCGGAGCCCGGACCAACGTCGAGATCGTGGCCTTGCGGCAGGACAAGCACGAGAAATACGCCGACGCCTTCGACACCCCGGCCGACGGCCAGGTCTTCCATCAGGACACCACGACCTCGGAGACCATCCTGCGCGGGGTGGTGAAGTTCCAGCAGAAGCCCTCCCTGTCCTGGGAGGCTGGCGCCGAGGGCGCCTACAACACGCTGGAGAACCACATCCTGTTCTCGGACAACGGGGTGTTCACCACCCTGCCGGCGGCGGACGTGACCGTGGACGAGAAGCGCGGCGAAGTCTTCGGCAAGGCGGTCTGGCGGCCGTTCGCGACCCTGACCATCGAGGGCGCGGTGCGCGAGGAGGGCTCCAACATCGCCTCCAGCGGCGACGTGAACCTGTCGAAGACGCTCTACTACACCAAGCCGCGCCTGGCGGTGACCTGGGCTCCGGACGCCGACGACCAGATCCGCTTCCGCTACGAGCGCGAGGTGGGGCAACTCGACTTCAGCGCCTTCGTGGCCTCGACGACGCTCAGCGCCGGCGTGGTCACGGCGGGCAACCCGAATCTGGTCCCGCAGCAGGACTGGGCGAGCGAGATCGCCTACGAGCGCCACTTCTGGGGCGGCGGCAGCGTGGTGCTGACCGCGCGCAATCTGGAGATCACCGACGCCATCGACCGAGCGCCGATCCGCGCGCCCAACGGCAGCTTCTTCGATGCGCCCGCCAATATCGGCGCCGGCAGCGAGAACGACTTCCTGGTTACCCTGACCGTACCCCTGGAAAAGCTGGGCCTGAAGGGCGCGCAGATCCGCGGCGACTACACCCGCCGCATCTCGGAAGTGACCGACCCCACCACCCATGAACGCCGGCCGATCAGCAACCAGCACCCCTCCGACTGGGACGCCCACTACTCGCAGACGGTCGGCAAGATGATCTACGGCGTCGACGTCGGCGGCGGCTGGCAGCAGCGCAACTATCGCTTCAACGCCATCCAGATCGACAAGCTACAGACCTATGTCACGCCCTTCGCCGAGTGGAAGCCGAACCCCAAGCTGAGCTGGCGGATCGAACTCGACAACGTCACCGCCCGCGGCTTCAAGCACACCTTCGAGAACTGGGACGGGCCAAGGAACCTGGTTCCTCTGGCCCTCGTCGACCTGCGCAGCGTCCACCCCGGCCGGATCATCTACATCCGCCTGCGGAAGACCTTCGGAAGCTGAGGCCGCGCCGGCTACTTCGTGTCGCTGGCGCCGTGGGCCCAGCGCTTGAGCCAGGGCGACAGCACGATCATCAGCGCGCCCGCGCCCAAGCCCCAGAGGCCGATCACGCCGAAGACATGGCTGTAGGTGGCCAGCGCCTTGCCGGCGTCGAGCACCTGACCGCCGATGGTGTCCGACGCGGTCAGCTGGGCGATCTTGGCGGCGACGAACTGAGCGCCCGCGGTGCCCAGGTACCAGGTCGCCATCAGGGTCGAGATCAAGAGCGGTGGCGCGAGCTTGGTCATCTGCGACAGGCCGACCGGCGAGACGCACATCTCGCCTGTGGTCTGCATCAGATAGGCCCCGGCCAGGAAGATCAGCGGGCTTTTGAAGTCGGCGCCCGCGAACTTCGCGCCGAAGATCAGGACGTAGTAGCTGGCCCCGATCAGCAACAGGCCGGCGCCGAACTTGGCCACCGGGTTCGGATCGCGCCCGAAGCGGCCGAGGAAGGTCCAGATCGCCGCCATGATCGGCGCCAGGATCAGGATCCAGCCGGACTGGAAGGACTGCGCCTGGGCCGGCTTCATGCTCTGGTCGCCGTAGAGGTGCAGATTGACGTTGCGCTCGGCGAAGAGGTTCAACGACGAGCCGCCCTGTTCGTAGAGCGCCCAGAACACCACCGAGGCCAGGATCAGCACGATGGCCAACAGCAGACGCTCGCGCTCGACCTTGTCGGCCTTGGTCGCCATGTACCAGACGAGATAGGCCAGCACGGCGATCGCACCGATCCCCAAGAACGCGCTGACGATGGCGAAGCTCTGCACCACCACCCAGACCGCGGCCACGCCCGCCAGGCCCGCGATGTAGATCAGCCACTCGGTGTTGAGCGGCCCGATCACCGGCTTGGCGAGCGCGACGGGGTTTGGCGGCTCGCCCTTGCCCTCGAGCATCGGCTTGCCGAGCACGAAGACGATCCAGCCCAGCGCCATGCCGACCCCGGCCGCGCCGAAGCCGGCCCACCAGCCGATGGTCTGGCCCAGCCACCCGCAGGTGATCGACGCCAGGAAGGAGCCCAGGTTGATGCCATAGTAGTAGAGGGTGAACCCTGGATCGCGGCGCGGATCGCCCTGCGGGTAGAGCTGGCCGACCATGGCGGCGATGTTCGCCTTCAGGAAACCGACGCCCATGATGATCAGGGCCAGCGCCAGAAAGAGGATGTTCTTGAACAGGGGCGCCTGGTGGGCGACCGAGATCTGATAGTCGCCCTTGGCCATGTGCGACGGCAGCGGCGCATTGGCCGGCAGGCCCTTGATGTCCAGCCCGCCGCCGGCGGCGGCGGAATAGGCATAGGGCTGTCCGCCGACCAGCAACTTCACGTCGCGCGCGTCGGCCCGGCCGGTGACCTGGAAATTGTAGGCCGCGCCATGGGTGGTCAGCACCTGGGTCGCGGGCTCGCCCTCCAACGCCATGGTGAAGTGGCCGGCGACCAGCAGGAGCGCCCCGAATGCCACCGCCTTGCGGGCGCCCAAGAACCGGTCGGCCAGGAAACCTCCGATCACCGGCAGCAGATAGACCAGCGAGGTGTAGGCGCCGTAGGACCCGGCCGCGGTCGTGTCGTCGAACAGGAAGTGCTGCGTCAGGTAGAAGATCAGCAGGCCACGCATGCCGTAGTAGGAAAACCGCTCCCACATCTCGGCGAAGAACAGGATCCGCAGGCCCTTTGGATGCTGGCGAAGCTGCAGGATGACCGGGATAGCCGTGACCGCCGCAACGACGATCCCGGCCACGATGACGATGTCCATGCGACGGCTCTGGCCTCTTCTTAGCGGAGGCGCGCCGCCCCCAAGACCCTGCCCTGACTGACTTGATCCAAGTCAGTCAGGAGAAGCAGGGTCGTCGGTTTTATCCAGAGCCCTTCCCACTCAGGTTGATCCAACCTGAGTGGGAAGGGCTCTCGGCGCGCGCCGTCATGATTGCGCGGCAGAAAATCACCTACACCCCCTAAGTACAAGGCGGCCCAGGACCCATCTAGGGAGGACCGGAGCCTGGGCTGGCGTTCCGCGTTACGACGCCTGAAGGAGACCTGCCATGAAGACGCCTGGCCCCGACCATCCCATCACGATCCAACCCGCCGCCAACCGCTGGCGCGCCCGCTTCGCCGGCCACGTGATCGCCGACAGCGCCGACGCGCTGATCCTGCGCGAATCCACCTATCCGCCGGTGATCTACTTCCCGCGCATCGACGTGGAGATGGGCTTCATGAGCCGCACCGACCGCGGCACCCATTGCCCCTACAAGGGCGACGCCAGCTATTTCACGGTGCTGATGGACGGCCGGTTCGCGGAGAACGCGGTCTGGACCTACGAACAGCCCTTCCCGGCCATGGAGGCCATCGAAGGGCGCCTGGCGTTCTACACCGACAAGATCGAGGTCTATGAGGTCGCCGAGGCGACGGTGAACCCGGATCGCCGCCGCGATCCCGCCGAGGACTACGCGATCACCGTCGACGACGTGGTGCAGCACACCGACTGAGGCTTCGCCGTCTGTCCCTCCCCATTGAGGCAGGGAAGCTAGTACGCGAAACTCTCGAAGACCTTGCTGGCGTCACCCTGCCAGGGGCCGTTGTAAAGTTCGAGCAGGCGTTCGGCCGGGGTGATCCCGCTGGCGGCGATCTCGTCCAATTCGGCCAGGTAGCCGCTCTCGTCCACCAGGCCGCCGGAGAGGCGGTTGCGGCGCTTCAGGCCTTCGCGGGCGATGGCCAGCATGTCCTTGGCCACATCCTGCACGGTCCGCCCGGCGATCTCGGCCTTCAGGCCGACTCTCGCGACATCCGCGCGCAAACGCTCGTGGTCCTCGATCTTCCAGTCCTTGCAGAGGTCCCAGGCGGCGGCGAGCGCGGCCGGGTCGTAGAAGATGCCCATCCACAGCGCCGGCAGGGCGCAAAGCCGGCTCCAGGGGCCGGAGTCCGCGCCGCGCATCTCCAGGTACTGCTTCAGCCGCACCTCGGGGAAGATGGTGGTGGTGTGGTCGGCCCAGTCCTTCATCGTCGGCTTCTCGCCCGGCAGTTCGCTGAGCTTGCCGTCCATGAAGTCGCGGAACGAGCGGCCGGCCAGGTCGATGTAGCGGTCGCCGCGCTTGGCGAAGTACATCGGCACGTCCAGCGCGTACTTCGCGTAGGTCTCGAAGCCGAAGCCGTCCTTGAACACAAAGTCCAGCATGCCGGTGCGGTCGGGGTCGGTGTCGGTCCAGACGTTGGCCCGGGCCGAGACGAAGCCCGACGGCTTGCCCTCGATAAACGGCGAATTGGCGAAGAGGGCCGTACAGACCGGCTGCAGGGCCAGGCTGGTGCGGAACTTCGCCACCATGTCGGCCTCGGAGCCGAAGTCGAGATTGGCCTGCACCGTGCAGGTGCGGAACATCATGTCGAGGCCGAGCCCGCCCACCTTGGGCATGTACTGGCGCATGATCCTGTAGCGGCCCTTGGGCATCATCGGGACCTGCTCGCGGGTCCAGATCGGCGTGAAGCCCAACCCGAGGAACCCGAGCTCCA
>NZ_DATAPY010000095.1:0-65399 GCF_036264965.1 Phenylobacterium sp. | reverse complement strand
CAACCCCGCCTCGGCGGCGGCGTCCAGCGGTGGCAGCCGGCGGCGCGACTTGGGCAAGGGCTCATATTTGCGCTGCAAAGGTCCCTGGACGATGCGCAGCTTCTGCACGGCGTCCGCGCCCAGAAACAGGTTCACCCGCGCCAGGATCTCCTGCGCCTGGTGCTGGATGATCGCCGCCGCCGGCCCCGCCACCCGGATCTCCAGCGAAGAGGGCCCGCCGTTGCGGCCGCGGGTCAGCTTCACCGGCTCGGTGCGCTTGGCGATCTCGACGCCCACCACCTCGCGCCAGCGGGCCTCCAGGGCGCCGGACCCCTGGCCGAACTTGGCGTCCAGCGCCTTCAGCGTCTTGTTCAGCGATCGGCCGAGCGGCGGCGGCGGACGGCGCGGCGGGCGCGTGCGCTTGGCGCTGAGGATGAGCAGCGCCTCTTGCGGGCTGGGCAGGTCGCGGCGGGGCATGGACCTAGCTTAAACCCCGCTCGTTCCCGCGAAAGCGGGAATCCATGCGGCGATTCAGCTTGGGTCTCCGCCTTCGCGGGGATGAGCGGCAGTGATAGGTCGAGGGTGTGAACGCCCAAGCCCTCCGCGCCCAGCTGCTTGCCTGGTACGACGCCAACGCCCGCGACCTGCCCTGGCGGGTCGGGCCGAAGGCGCATGCGGTTGGGGTCCGCGCCGATCCCTATCGGGTCTGGCTGTCGGAGGTGATGCTGCAGCAGACCACCGTGCCGCACGCGACGCCCTATTTCCTGAAGTTCACCGCCCGCTGGCCGACCGTCGCGGACCTGGCGGGCGAGGCCGACGGCGAGGTGATGGCCGCCTGGGCGGGGCTCGGCTACTACGCCCGCGCCCGCAACCTGTTGGCCTGCGCCCGCGCTGTCGCCGCGGAGCATGGCGGCGTCTTTCCTGACGCCGAGGCGGGCCTGCGCGCCCTACCGGGTCTGGGCCCCTACACCGCCGCCGCCGTGGCCGCGATCGCCTTCGACGAGCCGACCAATGTGGTCGACGGCAATGTCGAGCGGGTGATGGCGCGGCTGTTCGCGGTGGAGACGCCGCTGCCGGACGCCAAGCCGGAGCTCAAACGCTTGGCCGCCCGCCTGATCGGCGATGACCGCCCTGGCGACTGGGCCCAGGCCCTGATGGACCTCGGCGCGACCATCTGCCGACCGAAAGCGCCGCTCTGCGACCGCTGCCCGGTGGCCGAGCACTGCGCGGCGTTGAAGAGCGGCGCGCCGGAGACCTATCCGCGCCGCACCGCCAAGGCCGAGCGGCCGCATCGACACGGGGTGGCCTATGTCCTGACCCGGGGCGATGAGGTGGCGCTGGTGCGCCGCCCGCCCAGGGGGCTCTTGGGCGGCATGCTGGCCTTGCCGACCAGCGACTGGCGCACGGCGCGTTGGAGCGACGCTGAGGCGCGGGCCGGCGCACCAGCCCAGGCCGCCTGGCGCGGCGTCGGCGAGGTGGAGCACGGCTTCACCCACTTCACGCTCACGCTCACCCTGCTGCGGGCCGAGGGCGAGGCTGACGGCGTGATCTGGACGCCACGGCGCGACCTCGACGCCCTGCCCAGCGTCTTCCTGAAGGCGGCGCGGGCCGGCTTCGCCAACCTGCTCTAGAGGTCCCCCGCCCTATTCCGCCACGGCGTCGGCGAGCTTTTCGAGGATGTTCGACCAGGTCTTCTCGTAGTCCGCCTGGTGACGCTCGTCGGCTTCAGTGACCGAGCCATCGGCGTTTTCCTGGGTGATGATGACCTCGGTGCCCCTGGCCTGCGGCTCCAGTTCGATGGTGACCACGCGGGTCTTGTCGGGCGCGGTCCAGCTGGTGTGGGTGTAGCTGAGCCGCCGCCAGGGCTCGAAGGAGCGCACTTCGCCGCGGTCCTCGAACGGCTTGCCCTCGTACTTGCCGCGCATGACGATCGAACCGCCGACGCACCAGACGGCTTCGACGTCGTCACCCACCATGTAGGCCTTCATGCCTTCGCGTGAGGTGAGGGTTTCCCAAACCTCAGCCTCGTTGGCCGGGATCACACGCGACGCCTTCACTGTTGCACTCATATCCATCCCTCCCTTCTTCACCACCCAGGGTCGCGCTGATTCGCGCACGCGGTAACGTCGAAATTGAGTCCGAGCTTCACTGTTAGCCGCGCGCCCAGGGTTTCAGCACCTCATAGACCGGTGGTGTCGTCGGCCCGTCGCGGGTCACGGAGATCAGCTTCCGCCGACTGGTGAGCTGGCGCACTGAATTCTGCACCGACGACTTGGACAAGCCAGTCTCGAGCGCGATGCCGGAGAGGCTGGCGGCGAACCGGCGCTGGCCCCCGTCCGTTCGCACCCACAACCACAGATAGATCAAGAAGGCCGAAGGCGTATGGTCGTGGCCGACCAGGTCACGCATCAGGATGTCAACGATGTAGGGATCGAGGGCGATCGGACGACTCATAGTTGTTACTATAGCAATCATTGGACCGATTGTCCGCCCGGGTCTCGATCCGGCAAAGGAAGCCGAAGACCAACCGGAGGCTCCGATGATCACCCACCTGAAGTTCGCCGGCCTGCCGTGCCGCGACCAGGACCTGCAACTGAAGTTCTGGACCGAGACGATGGGCTTCCGCGTCACCACCGATCAGCCGATGGGCGCGCAGCGCTGGATCGAGCTGGCCATCGCCGGCAGCCAGACCGCCCTGGTGTTGTTCACGCCGGAGGGTCACGAGAACCGCGTCGGAACCTTCTTCAACGGCTCCTTCGCCTGCGACGACGTGGAGGCGACCCATCGTCAGCTCAGCGAGCGCGGCGTCGAGTTCCGCGGCCCGCCGGAGAAGCAGCCCTGGGGAACCTTCGCGGTCTTCAAGGACCCGGAGGGCAATGAGTTTGTACTGAGCTCGCGCTAGGCGATAAGGCGGACCGCCAGCCAAGCCAGGACAAAGAAGGTTGGATAGGCCGTCAGCCCCAGGCCGAAGGCCCGCGCCCACGGGGCGTATAGATAGCCGATCCAGAAGGCCACCCGGCCCGCAGCGAAGAGACCGGCCAGCGTCGGGATCAGGCCGAGGTTCTGCGGCGCCAGGTTGAGCGCAAGCCCGGTCCAGGCGATCACCGCCAGGACCGTTTGCTCCAAGGTGTTCGTATTGTAGCGCAGGTTGATCTCAAGGAAGCCGGGTCCCTTGGCGGCCCCACCGTCGATGGCGTCCGCGCGAAGGAAGCGCTGGTTGGCCGTCGATCCGATACCGGCCAGCAGGCAGAGACCGGGGACCAGGAGCCAGCGCCAGGCGAGCGCGAGGCGATCGGCGGTCGCCATCCCGGCGGCGCTGTGACGGCCCATAGCATGACGCGCCGCGAGTAGGCAGACGGCCACAGCCGCCACCATCCCGAGGGCGATCAGCAGTTGCTTGCGAAGCATCGGCCTCCCCTTGGGGGCGAACCTACGCGCGAGCGGCGGGCGATCCTAGGCGACGAGCTGCTGGCGGACCTTGGCGCGCAAGACGTCGATGGGGGCCAGGCCCTTGTCGGACTTGAAGTGCCAGTAGGTCCAGCCGTTGCAGGCCGGCTGCGACTGGACCATCGCGCCGACCTTGTGGATCGAGCCGGAGAGGTCGCCCACCACCAAGCTGCCGTCGGCGCGCACGCGCGCGGCATGGCGGCCCTTGTCGTCATAGAGCACGTCGCCGGCGCGCAGCAGACCGGCTTCGACGATCTGGTCGAAGGGGATGCGCGGCTCGGACTTCTTGGAGCCAGTGACCACCATCTCCTCCGCCGTCGCCGGGATCACCTTGGCGATGCGGTCCTTGGCCAGCTTGGCGTAGGTCTCTTCCCGCTCGATGCCGATGTAGTGCCGGCCTAGCCGCCGCGCCGCCGCGCCCGTGGTGCCCGTGCCGAAGAAGGGATCGAGGATCACGTCGCCCGGCCGCGTCGAGGCCAGGATCAGCCGATGCAGCAGGGCCTCGGGCTTCTGCGTGGGGTGCGCCTTCACCCCCGCGTCGTCCTTCAGCCGCTCGTCGCCGGTGCACAGCGGCAAGCTCCAGTCGGAGCGCATTTGCAGCTCGTCATTGGCCATCTTCATGGCGTCGTAGTTGAAGGTGTAGCGCTTGCCGCCGCGCGACTTGGTGGCCCAGATCAGGGTCTCGTGGGCGTTGGTGAAGCGCGTGCCCTTGAAGTTCGGCATCGGGTTCGACTTGCGCCAGACGATGTCGTTCAGGATCCAGAACCCCAGGTCCTGCAGCGTCGCCCCGACCCGGAAGATGTTGTGGTAGCTGCCGATCACCCACAGCGCCCCGTCGTCCTTCAGGATGCGCTGGCATTCCTTCAGCCAGGCCTTGGTGAAGGCGTCGTAGGCCGCGAAGCTCTCGAACTGGTCCCAGTGATCGTCGACCGCGTCGACCTTGGAATTGTCGGGGCGCAGCAGGTCGCCGCCCAGCTGAAGATTGTACGGCGGATCAGCGAACACCAGATCGCACGAACGGTCCGGGAGCTTCCTCAGCTCCTCAAGACAATCACCCAGGATGATGGTGTCGACCGGCACGCCCATACTCGCCTCGCGGATTCGTAAGCGGGAATCCTGGGGCCGTATGGTGAAGGACCCGTTGCCGAACATAGTGAATGAGGTCTTACCGCGGCTAGACCCTGACGCGCTCTAGCCGTTCACGGCCTTGGCGGCCAGTTCCAGCTTCACCTTCATCGCCTGCAGGCTGAGCTGCTGCCTGGGCATGCGGTTGAAGGCGTCCAAGGCGGCCACCTTGTAGGCTTCCGCCAGCGTCGGATAGTTGAAGGTGTTCTCGACGAAATAATCGAGCGTGCCCTCCAGATTGAGCACCGCCTGGCCGATGTGGATCAGTTCGGTGGCGCCTTCGCCGACGATATGGACGCCCAGCAGTCGGCGGGTCTCCAGCGCGAACAGCATCTTCAGGAAGCCGGACGAGATGCCCATGATGTGACCGCGCGAGGTTTCGCGGAAGCGGGCGACGCCGCACTCGTAGGGGATGCCCCGCTCGCGCGCCTGCTCCTCGTTCATGCCGATGGTCGAGATCTCCGGCACCGAATAGATGCCATAGGGGAAGAACTCCGGAGCGGCCTGGGCCGGGGCGTCGAAGGCGTGGCAGGCCGCGATGCGGCCCTGCTCCATCGAGGTGGAGGCCAGGCTGGGGAAGCCCACGATGTCGCCCGCGGCATAGATGTGGGGGACCGCGGTCTGGAAGGTCGCCTTGTCCACGGTCAACCGACCGCGCTCGTCGGTCTGCAGGCCGGCTGCGTCGAGGCCCAGGCCGTCGGTGGCGCCTTCACGGCCCGCGGAGAACAGGACCATGTCCGCATGCAGCTCGCGGTCGTCGGTAAGCTTCAGGTGGCAGTGCTGCGGCCCGACGACATCGGCGGACGCCACCTTGGCCCCGAAACGGACGATGACGCCGCGCTCGCGCAGGTCGTGTAGGAACTCGTCGGCCAGCTCGCGGTCGAGGAACGGCATCAGCACGCTGTTCGGCTCGATGATCGTCACCTTCACGTCCAGCGCCGAGAAGATCGAGGCGTATTCCACGCCGATGACGCTGGCGCCGACCACCACCAGCTGGCGCGGGATCCGGGTGATTTCGAGGATCTCGTCCGAGTCGACGATGTTCTCGCCGTCGAAGCCGATGTGGGCCGGGCGGAACGGACGCGTGCCGCAGGCGATCAGGAATTTCTCGCCCGTGTAGTCGGCGACGCGGCCCGAGCCCAGCACCGTCAGGCTGTTCGCGCCCGTGAAAGTGGCGACGCCCTCGACCGTGTCGACGCCATTGCGGGCGAACTGGTGCTCCAGCACGTCCACCTCGTGGCCCAGAGTGATATCGAGACGCCGGCGCAGGTCCTCGGCGCTGATGTTCTTCTTGGCCCGGTGGGCGGCGCCGTAGAAGCCGCGCTCGCGCCAGCCGGAGAGGTTCAGCACCGTTTCGCGCAGGGTCTTGGAGGGAATGGTGCCGGTGTGGACCGAGACCCCGCCCACGCGGCGGCCGCGTTCGACCACCAGGACGCGTTTGTTGAGCTTCGCCGCCTGGATCGCGCCACGGCGTCCGGCGGGACCCGATCCGATGACGATCAGGTCGTAGTGATTGCTCTTGTCCAAGGCGTTCCCCTCCCGGCGTTCTGCGGGCGGAGTAACCTTAAAGGCCGCGGGTTAACCTGAGATTTTGGAAGCCTTGACAACTGGTTAGCGTCACGGCGACGGGCCGCCCAGCCACTCGACCGAAGCGCCGTGCGGATGGCAGTGGCCCAGCAGACGCTCCTCTCCGCCTGGCCAAAGCGTCAGCCGGATGTCCATCCTGGGCGCGAGTCCCGGCGGCTCCATGCGCAGCCAGGCGAAAGGCGCGTCGGCCGTCGCGGTCGCGCCGATCTCCGCGATCAGGGCGGCCAGCGCCGACTGGCTCTCCGGCGGCATGTATTGCCAGAAGACCGAGTGGTAGAGGACGGTCGCCGCCCCGGTGTGCGGACGCACCTTCGCCCGAACCCAGTCGGCCGCGTCGGCGCGCTCCACGGTCAGGCCGTTCGCCAGGGTCACCTCGATCGCCGCCCGCAGGCGCGCCAGCCGGTCGGCCTGGTCGGCCCAGATGTAGGCCATCAGCCGGCGGCTCTGGGCGGGATCGGTCAGGTCCGTGGGCCGCCGGTCACAGGCCGCGCGCTCGATCACCTTCACCGGCGCTTCCACCGCGGGCGGCGGCCCGTTCCACGCGGTGTCCATCCGCACGCTGGCGGCTGGATCGCCCCAGACGGCGTCGCCGACCGTGTAACGATAGCGGTCCCACGACGCGTTCAGCCCGGCGCTGGCCGCGATCTCGAAACAGCGCAGCGGCAGCCCCGTCATCCTGGCCACCTCCAGGAACCCGCCCAGCAGGCAGATCGAGCGGCGCACCTCATTGGTCTGCGGCTCGTGCGCCATGAACGCCGCCAGTCGGTCGTAGCGAGCGACCATGGCGATACTGACCGCGGCCCAGATGGCGTCGGCGTCCAGCGCCTTGTAGGCCCTGGCTACGGCCGGATCGTCGCCGGAAAGCGCCAGCTCATGCCAGGACCCGATCAGCCGCAACGGCGCGGCGGCGTCGAACTGGCCCTGGAGGTCGGCGTGCTCCCACGGCGCCATCAGCGCCTTGACCGGTCCGCCGGCCAGCCAGTCGGCGGCCGCCCGATCCAATAGGTCGCCGTTGAGCGGCGAGCCCATATTGCGGCAGACGCTGGCCTGCAGCGTCAGCGCCTTCACGACATCGGGGAGGTCTTTGCTCATGACCTCATCGCGCCCCTCGCCCTTAAGGGGGTCAAGCTTGATTCGGCCGGTCAATCCTCGCCCGCGAACCCCTCGAACGCGAACTCGTCCTGCAATGGCGCGCCGCCCATCAGCGCCAGCTTCACCGGCGCCCAGGCCATGCGATGGATCTCGCAGGGGCCCAGGGTCCGCAGGGCCTCCACATGGATCTCCGCATGATAGCCCTTGTGGCTGGCGAAGCCGTAGCCCGGGTAGCGCTGGTCCATCTCGATCATCAGCCGGTCACGGGCCACCTTGGCCAGGATCGAGGCCGCGGCGATCGACTTCGACTTGCCGTCGCCGCCGACCACCGTCTTCACTTCGCAGGGCAGGTCGAAGCGGTAGTTGCCGTCCACCAGCGCAAAAGCCGGCGCCACCGACAGGCCCTCCACGGCGCGGCGCATGGCCAGGCCCGAGGCGTGCAGGATGTTCAGCGTCGCGATCTCCTCGACGCTGGCGAAGGCCACGCACCAGGCCACCGCCTTGGCCTTGATCTCCACCTCCAGGGTCTCGCGGACCTTGGCCGACAGCTTCTTGGAATCGTCCAGGCCCTTGGGCGTCCGCTTGGGATCGAGGATCACCGCCGCGGCGCTGACCGGCCCGGCCCAGGGCCCTCGGCCCGCCTCGTCGACGCCGCAGACCGGCCCGCCGATGAAGGCCCGCTCCAGGAACAGGGTCGGACCCCGCGCCACGGCTATTGGCCGGTCGTCACGGCGACCACCTTTTCGGTGTGCTTGTTGAGGCTGACCCGCACGAACGGCGGCCCGTCCGGCTTTCCCGCGGGGCGATAGAAGGTGACGACCCAGACGGTGTTGTAGTCCTCGACCTCGGCGCGCCAGTCCTCGATCGCCTCCATGTGCCGACTGGCCAGCTCGGTCTTGGCGAGCAGCGTGGCGCGGCCCTGGTTGATGTCGCCGATATGCACCGGCCCGACCGTCTGGCAGGCGGCCAGGCTCAGGGCCGCCGCCAAAACCGCAATGCAACGCAAGATCATCGGACGACCTTCTGAACCTTGTCGTGACGGAAACAGCAGGTCAGGTGATCGTTGACCATGCCGACGGCCTGCATCCAGGCGTAGACGATCACCGGGCCGACGAATTTGAAGCCCTTGGCTTTCAGCGCCTTGGCGACCTCGACCGCCAGCGGCGTCTGGGCCGGCACGTCGCCGATGGAAACCGCGCCCGTCTGCAGCGGCTTGCCGTCCACGAACCCCCAGCAGAACTCGGAGAAATCCTCGCCGGCGTCACGCATCGCCAGATAGATCTTCGCCGAGTTGATGGCCGCGTCGATCTTGGCGTTGGAGCGGATAATGCCGGCGTCGGCCATCAGCCGGGCGCGGTCGGCCTCGCCATACCGGGCGACCTTCTCCGGATCGAAATTGTCGAAGGCCGCGCGGAACGCCTCGCGCTTCCGCAGGATGGTGATCCAGGCCAGGCCAGCCTGGAAGCCGTCCAGCACCAGCTTTTCCCATAGCGCGCGGGAATCATACTCCGGTACGCCCCATTCGGTGTCGTGGTAGGCCTCATAGAGCGGGTCGCCGGCCATGCCGCGCCAGCCGCATCGGATCAGGGTGTCAGCCATCGGCGCACTCTTCTCCGAGCCGCGCGCGGGACACAAGCGGGAGTTCTTCCGATGAGCTTCGAAGGCTTCCAGTTGTCGCAGATCGACGTCGGCGAGGGCGTCTCGCTGCGGGTCCGTCACGGCGGTTCAGGCCCGCCGCTCCTGCTGCTGCACGGCTATCCGGAGACCCACATGATGTGGGGCCAGATCGCCGGCGACCTGGCCAGGGACTTCACCGTCGTCGCGCCAGATCTGCGGGGTTATGGCAAGAGCACGCCGCCCGCCGATAGCGACGACCACGAGACCTATTCCAAACGCGCCATGGGCCGTGACGCCATTGCGCTGATGACGCATTTCGGGTTCGACCGCTTCGACGTGGCGGGGCACGACCGGGGCGGCCGGGTCGGCTACCGCCTGGCGCTGGATCACCCGCAGGCGGTGCGCCGGCTCTCGATCCTCGACATCATCCCGACCGGCGAGGTCTGGGCCCGGGCCGACCGGCGGTTCGCCCTGGGCTACTGGCACTGGTCCTTCCTGAACCAGTCCAACGCCGAGGCGCTGATCCGGCCGGACCCTGAGCTCTTTTTCTTCCACGCCCAGTTCCGCAGCATCCTCAGGACCTTCACCGAGGCCTACGCCGACTATCTGGCCTGCGCCAAAGACCCCTCAGTGATCCACGCCATGTGCGAGGACTATCGCGCCGGGGCGACCTACGACCGGCTGCTGGACGAGGCTGACAAGACGGCCGGCCGCAAGATCGCCTGCCCGGTGCAGGTGCTCTGGGGCGGCAAGGGCGCGTTGGCGGCTTGGTACGACACGCTGGCGGTCTGGCGCGAATGGGCTCCGGACTTGCGCGGCGAAGCCATCGACTGCGGCCACTTCCTGCCGGAGGAAAAGCCCGCCGAGACGCTCGCGGCCCTACGCAGCTTCCACGCCGAGGGCGTCTGACAGCCAGGCCGGACGCTCCAGCGCCACGAGGCGGCCATCGACGGTGAGGCTCTGGCCTTCCGCGCGGTCGAGCCGCAGGAGCACGATGGCGCGGCCTTCGCCCGCGGAGGTCACCACGCCGGCCCGCAGGTCGCCCGCCAGCACCTCCGCGCCCACGGCCGGCGCGGGTCCCTCGAAGACGATCGGCAGCATGCGGCTCTTGATCTGGCCGCGGCGCTTCATGCGCGAGGTGGTCTCCTGGCCGACAAAACAGCCCTTCTGGAAATCGATACCGTTGAGGAGATCGAAGTTGGCCTCGATCGGATAGGTCTTGTCCGAGCCCCAGTCAGCCGGCCCCGGCACGCCGAGCTCAAGCTTGGCGGCGTCGCGCGCGGACTCTTCGGCGATCGTCGCGCCCGCGGGCGGTTCCACGCCATAGCCTCGCCAGCCCAGCACGGGGAGACGCGGGTCAGCGACCCATCCCCCGATTTCCCCAGCGAACGCCGGGGCCCAAGCCGACTCGCCGGTTGCGTCCCGGCTTCCGCCGGGACGGTCGGAGTAAAGGATGCTCACCGGGGTTTCGTCCGTCTCGATCTGCACCTTGGCTCGCAGGCGATACATCGTCAGGCGCTGGACGATCGCCGCCCGATGCTCGGCGAGTACGTCCAGCCAGGCGCCGTCCTCGCGGCCGACCACGAAGAGGTCGTAGAGCAGCCGGCCCTGTGGCGTCAGCAGCGCCCCGAACCGCGCCTCGCTCACCGCCAGGGTCTCGACGTCCTGGGTGATCAACCCTTGCAGGAAATCGCGCCAGTCGGGACCTGACAGCGCGATCAGCGCGCGGCTGTTCAGTGGCGCAAAGGTCAGGGTTTCGCTCATCGGCTTAATTTGGGGTCTGCGGCGGTGGAGCGCCAGCGCTACGCATCCTATAGAGGGCCGATGTCGCGCGGCGCCTTCCCGATCCTGTTCATCACCTCCAACCGGATCGGCGACGCGGTGCTGTCGTCCGGCCTGATCAAACGGCTGGCCGACGAGATCCCCAACGCCCGCTTCACCATCGTCGCCGGCCCGGTCGCAGCCCCGCTGTTCGAAGAGGTGCCGACCCTCGACCGGGTCATCGTCTTGGCCAAGGCCAAGAACCGCGGCCACTGGATCGAACTCTGGCGAGAGGTGCGTGGCACCCGCTGGGGTCTGGTCGTCGACCTGCGCGGCTCTGGCCTTTCGCGCTTCATCTCCACCCGACGCCGCGCCATCTGGCGCAAGGGTTCCGGGCCGCCGGCGCACAAGGTGATCGAGGCCGCGCGCATCCTCAAGATCGAGGACGATCCCGCGCCGCCCTTCATCTTCACGACGCCGGAGACCGAGGCCCGCGCGGAAGAGCTTACAGCCGGTTTCGGCCCGATCCTGGCGCTCGCGCCCGCCGCCAACTGGCTGGGCAAGACCTGGCCGCTGGAGCGGTTTTCCCGCGTCGCCATGCGCCTGCTCGACCCCGAAGGGCCGATGAAGGGCGGTCGGCTGATGGTGCTGGGCGGGCCCGAAGACGCCAAGCTCGCCAAGGGCCTGCGCGACGTGGTCATGCGCAATCAGTTCATCAACCTGACCGAGGACACCGACCTGCTCACCGCCTACGCCTGCCTGAAGCGGGCGCGCCTGTTCATCGGCAACGACTCCGGGACCATGCACCTGGCGGCGGCGGCTGGGATCCCGACGCTGGGCCTGTTCGGACCCTCGGACGAGCAGCTCTACGGCCCCTGGGGCGCCGACACCCGCGTGGCGCGCGGCCCGCGCTCCTACGAGCAGATCCGCGCCGTTGACCCGGGCTTCGGCCAGGCGCTCTGTCACATGATGGACCTCAACGTCGAGACGGTGAACGACGCCGCCGAGGAACTGCTGGCGGCGACGGAGGAAACGCGTGGCTGAGACTTACGACCTGATCGTCCGTGGCGGCGAGGTGATCAATCACGCCGGCCGAGGGCTGGCCGATGTGGGCGTGCGCGGCGGCAAGATCGCCGCCATCGGCGACCTTGGCCAAGCCAGCGCCGATGAGGTGTTCGACGCCGCGGGCCTGACCGTCATGCCCGGCGTCATCGACACCCAGGTGCACTTCCGCGAGCCCGGCCTGGAGTGGAAGGAAGACCTTGAGACCGGCTCCCGCGCCGCGGTGCTGGGCGGCGTGGTGGCGGTGTTCGAGATGCCCAACACCGAGCCCACGACGACGGACCCCGACGCCTTGGCCGACAAGCTCGCCCGCGCCAACGGGCGCATGCACTGCGACCACGCCTTCTACGTCGGCGGCACGCACGAGAACGCCCGCTGGCTGGGTGAGCTGGAGCGCCTGCCCGGCTGCTGCGGGATCAAGGTGTTCATGGGCGCCTCCACCGGCACGCTTCTGGTGCAGGACGACGAAGGCATCGAGCAGGTGCTGCGCCATGTGAACCGCCGCGCCGCCTTCCACTCCGAAGACGAGTACCGCCTCGCCGACCGCCGCCCGCTGGCCCGCATCGGCGACTGGACCAGCCACTACGAGGTCCGCGACGCCCAGTCGGCGATCCAGTCCACCGAGCGCCTGGTGCGCATCGCCACCCAACTCGGCAAGCGCATCCACGTCCTGCACGTCACCACCGCCCAGGAGGTCGAATACCTGGCGGCCCACAAGGACGTGGCCAGCGTCGAGTTCACGCCGCAGCACCTGACCCTGGTCGGACCTGAAGCCTACGAACGGCTGAAGGGCTACGCCCAGATGAACCCGCCGATCCGCACCGCCGAGCATCGCGCCGCGCTTTGGGCCGGCATGGCTAACGGCGTGCCCGACGTGCTGGGCTCCGACCACGCGCCGCACACCTCGGAAGAGAAGGCCCGGCCCTACCCGGCTTCGCCGTCGGGCATGCCGGGCGTGCAGACCCTGCTGCCGGTGATGCTGACCCACGTCGCCGAAGGCCGGCTCAGCCTGGAGCAGCTGGTCGACCTTACCAGCCACGGCGCCAACCGCCTGTTCCAGCTGGCCGACAAGGGCCGCCTGGCCGAGGGCTACGACGCCGACCTGACCATCGTCGACCTGAAGGCCCGCAAGACCATCCGCCACGACATGATGGCCAGCCGCGCGGGCTGGACCCCCTTCGACGGCATGGAGGCCAAGGGTTGGCCGATGGCGACGATCATCCGGGGAACCGCGGTGATGCGCGATGGCGAGGTGGTCGCCCCGCACCTGGGCCAGCCTTGCCGGTTCCAGGAGACCCTGGTCGCCTGAAGCGCGACCGCTCCGACCGCTTGACGGCGGGAAGCTAGGCGGATCGAGTGTCCTCCGCTGACGGCGGATCCGCCGCAGCCGGCTGGGGAGCCTCCATGAAACGCCTGTTCCTGTCTGTCGCCGCCTTCGCGCTGGTCGGCGCGTCCGCCGTCGCGGCGCCGGCCACGCCCAAATCCACGCCGACCGCGGCAGAAGCCAAGGCCTTCGTCGCGAAGGCGGAGAAGGATCTCTCCGAGACCAGCGTCTACGCCAACAAGGCTGAGTGGGTCTACGAGACCAACATCACCGTCGACACGAGCGACCTCACCGCCAAGGCCGGGTCAGAGCAAACGGAGATGGGCACTCGCTACGCCAAGCAGGCGGCGCGCTTCGACCATGTGAAGGTCGACGAGGTGACCCGGCGAAAGCTGCTGTTGTTGAAGATCGGCCTGGTTCTCCCCGCGCCCGACCGGCCCGGCGCGGCCAAGGAGATGGGCGACATCGAGGCGCATCTGGCGACGCTCTATTCCACCGGGACCGCCACCATCGACGGCAAGGCGACGCACCTCGAGGACCTCGAGGACGAACTGGCCAAGACCCGCGACCCGGCCAAGGCCCGGGAGATCTGGGAGAAGTGGCGCCGCGTCTCGCCGGCCATGAAGGCGGACTATGTGAAGCTGACTGCGCTGGCCAACGAGGGCTCGCGCAGCATCGGCTACAAGGACACCGGCGCGCTCTGGCGTTCCGGCTACGACATGACGCCGGACCAGTTCGCGGCCCTTAGCGACAAGCTCTGGGGCCAGGTCGCACCGTTCTACACCAATCTGCATTGCTACGTTCGCACGCGGCTGAACGCCAAGTACGGCGACGCCGTGCAGCCGAAGACCGGCCCGATCCGCGCCGACCTCCTGGGCAACATGTGGGCCCAGCAGTGGGGCAACATCTATGACGTGGTCGCCCCGGCCAACAGCCCAGGCATGGGCTACGACTTGACCAAGCAGCTTGAGACACACGGCTACGACGCGCCGAAAATGGTCAAGACGGCGGAGAACTTCTACATCTCGCTGGGCTTCGACCCGTGGCCCAAGACCTTCTGGGACCGCTCGCTGATCGTACGGCCCCGCGACCGCGAAGTGCAGTGCCACGCTTCGGCCTGGGACATCGACAACAAGGACGACATCCGGTTGAAGGCCTGCGTGCACGTCAACGCAGACGACTTCTTCACCGTCCACCACGAGCTTGGCCACAACCTCTACCAGCGCGCCTACAACACCCAGCCCTACCTGTTCGAGAACGGCGCCAACGACGGCTTCCACGAGGCGATCGGCGACTTCGCGGGCCTGAACGCGCTCACCCCCGGCTACCTGAAGCAGCTCGGGCTGATCGACACAGTTCCGGGCCCGGATGCGGACATCCCCTATCTGCTGCGCCAGGCGATGGACGGGATCGCCTTCCTGCCGTTCGGCCTCCTCGTCGACAAATGGCGCTGGGAGGTGTTCTCCGGCCAGATCACGCCGGAGCACTACAACGACGCCTGGTGGGCGCTGGTGAAGCAGTACCAAGGCATGGTCCCGCCGGGGGATCGGCCCGCGGACGCCTTCGATCCGGGGGCGAAGAACCACATCGCCACGTCGGTGCCCTATGCCCGCTATTTCCTGGCGCGGATCTACGAGTACCAGTTCTATCGCGCCGCCTGTCGCCAGGCCGGCTGGAAGGGCCCGCTGAACCGCTGCTCGATCTACGGCGACAAGGCGGTGGGCGCGAAGTTCAACAAGATGCTGGCCATGGGCGCGTCGCGGCCCTGGCCCGAGGCGCTGGAGGCCTTTACCGGCGAGAAGGACATCGACGCCACCGCCATCGCCGACTACTTCGCCCCGCTCAACGCCTGGCTGACCGTGCAGAACAAGGGCCAGACCTGCGGCTGGAGCTGAGGCGGGCGCGCGATTTCCGCTGGGGCCAAACTGAGCGCGGCGCGGGCGGCGAGTCGCGCTATATAACCGAACACGGTTCGATCTATTCAATGGGCAGAAAGGAAGTCAGCTCCACCTAGGCGCACAGATAACAGGGAGGACTAGCCGATGAACGCTGTGCCAGTGGTTGTCAGTATCCTTGCGTTGAGTGCAATGGCGGGACAGGCGGTCGCCCAGACGACGACCCAGCCGCCGATGAACGACTTCTACCAGGCCTTCTACAACTGCGAAGGCGGCGCGTTCCTGGTCACTTACGACACCGACACGCCGATGAAGGCGACGTTGATGTTCGCCGGGAACAACAAGCCGTATGTGCTGCCGCGGACGAAGGCCCCGAGCGGGGTGCAGTTCTCCACCGAGGCCACCAGGTTCTGGACGGACGGCAAGACGGTCACCGTGACAGGGACCGCACAGCAGCTGAAGAATTGCAAGATGAAGCCGGCCGGCTGAGGCCCTACGCTAGCCCCAGTTCCCGCTTCGCCGCGCGGGTGAGCTTGGCGGCGATCAGGGCGTGCGCCGTAGTCAGCCAGTCGGTGATGTCGGTGTCGTCCGCCGCGTCCAACTCGACGATCACCCACGAGCCCTTGTGCAGATAGGGCGCCTGGCGCGCCGGCCCGCCTTCGGTCAGGGCTGCGTAGCCGATCTCACTGACCTTGAAGGACAGGCCGCCGCGCAGGCCGCAGATGGCGAAAACCTTGCCGCCGACCTTGTAGACATCCGATCCGCCCCACTGGACCACCTTGGTGGCCGCGGGCAACGCCATGGCCACCGTCTCGATCTGCTCGCGGGTCAAACGGCCAAGCCCGCCGCGACGCCGAGGCCGATCGGGCAGGCGACGCCCGTGGGTATCTCCAGCGTCTTGCGTCCGCACATGGGCCCTCCTCGCGATCGCCGAGGAAGATAGAGAGCGGCCGCCTTTTTTGCACCCGCTGGGGTGGGTGACGTAGCGTCAATTCCGTGCCAGTCTCGATCTTGAGAACGTCGCTAAGGGAGAAGTTTCCATGCACCGCGCGTTGAAATCCACCTTGATCGCGGGCGCGATGGCCCTGATGGCCGGCGGCGGCATCGCCTACGCCAGCGGTGGAGGCGGCGGTGGGATGCCGGCTGGCGGCGGCAGCGGCCCGATGCCGAGCGCATCAGGGCCGAGCTATGACCCCGCGGCGGAGTACGCCAAAGCGATCGCGGCGATGAAGGTCAACAACTATAGGGACGCGGCCCGCGCGGCCGGCCACGTCACCGAAGCCGTGCCCCAGAACCCCGACGGCTGGCGCCTGCTGGGCATGGCCAAGGCGGGAGACAACGACTGGAAAGGCTCGCGACGGGCTTACGAGAAGGCCGTGAAGCTGACGCCGGACGACCCGATCTCGCACGCGGGCCTGGCCATGGCGCTCGCCAACCTGAAGGATCCCAAGGCCCAGACCGAGGCCGCCTGGCTGAAGTCCAAGACCGACGCCTGTGGCGACAGCTGCCCCGATGCGGCCCGCCTGAAGGACCTGAACGCCAAAGTCGAAAGCGCCATGACCCCGCCGGCCGCCGGCGCGCCCAAGCCCAGCGCGATGCTCGACCGCTCGATCCTGTTCGGCGGCGCCAAGACCGGCGATGCGGCCTATGTCCAGGCTGTCAGCCTGATCAACGAGAAGCGTTATGATGAGGCCTTGGCCTCGCTCTCAAAGGCGCAGGAGGCTTTCGGCCCGCACCCGGACATCCTGACCTACGAGGGCTACACCTGGCGCAAGAAGGGCGACTACGCCCGGGCCGAGACCTATTACAAACAGGCCCTGGCCATCGCCCCCAACCACATCGGCGCCACCGAGTATTACGGCGAACTGAAGGTGGCGAAGGGCGACCTCGCCGGCGCCAGGCTGATGCTGGCCCGACTGGATCAACTCTGCGCCTATGGCTGCGCGGACGCTGAGGAGCTGCGCCGTTGGATCGACGCCGGCGGCGACCCGCACGGGAACTAGCGGGTCTCGTCCTCGGCGGGACTATCCTGGCGGCGATGGCGGGCGCTGGCGCGCTCGCCGCCCTCGGCGACGCCCCGATCCGTGGGATGGAGTGGGTGGCGAAGGACGCCGACCCGCACCGGGCCCTGGGCTCGGTTCCGACCGAGTGCCTGAAGATCCCCGCCGATCCGGCGTTGGCGGCCCGCATTGAGGTGGGCCGGGCGGCCTTCCGCACGCCGGTGCTGCTGGGCGGCCAGGCGGCGCGGGCCGGGATCAACTGCGAGACCTGCCACCGCGACGGGCGCTCCAATCCGGACTTCCTGTTCCCGGGGATTTCCGGGGCGCCGGGCACAGCCGATGTCACCAACTCGCTGTTCTCGACCCATCGCGGCAATGGGATCGATGACCCCAAGCCGATCCCCGACCTGTCCGGCCCGAAGTCCAGGCTGAAGGTTAGTCAGGACCCCGCCGAGAAGAAGCTGGAGCCCTTTATCCACGGCCTGATCACCGAGGAGTTCGACGGCCCGGAACCGACGCCGGCGGCCCTGGACGGCCTGGCGGCCTATGTCCGCGCGCTCAGTCCCTCGGCCTGCCCGGCCAAGGCCCGCGAGCCCCTGAGCGCCACCTTCCTGATGGCGGACGCGCGCCGCGCCCTGGCGGCTGCGCAGGCGCGGATCGCCGCCGGTGACGACGCCACCGCCGCCCTGATGGTGGCCAGCGCCCGCAGCCGCCTGGGCCTGATCGACGAACGCTACGGCGCGCCAGCGCTCGCCAGGCCGCGTGCGGACCTTCGCGCCGCCGACCGTCAGCTGGCCGCCATCCAGGCCGCCCTTCACGACCATCGTCCGGACGCCGGGGCGGCCATCGTCACCTGGCTGAGGGGATCGCGCGGCCTTGAGCGCGAACTCGCCGCGCGGCAGTCGGCCTCGCTGTTCGATCCCGCCCGCCTGGTCCAGGCCGCCAAGCGCCGCTTGCCCGGCTAGCGCCCCTTCTATATGACGCGCCTTCCGCTAAGGAGGCACGCCTCCTCAGGCGTTGAGGTGCGGTGGCCGAGTGGTTGAAGGCGCACGCTTGGAAAGCGTGTTTAGGTGAAAGCCTAACGTGGGTTCGAATCCCACTCGCACCGCCACTCAGGCGGCGAAGTCGTCTCTGAAATCCCTGATCAAACACAAGCCACGCAATTCGCGCCGCTATTCGGCGCGGAACTGCCGCACGTTTGCGCCTATGTGACCGCAGTCGGCCCTATCTATGCGCTGATAACCGGCCCGTCTCTGGCGACTCAAGATTCAGTGCAGTTTCCCTGTTTGGCGGGAAAACACGGGGGGTGAAGACCGGTTGCTACGCTCCAGATCGGGCTAGAACGCAGGCACTTTCAAAGACTTGTGATGACCTTGAAGTTTCGATCCCGTTTTCAAAACAGGGAATTTGCGACGGCGTAACAGGGATTTATTCGGCCCATATCAGGGAATTGCCGGCCGCGATCAAGGATCAGTAGTCGCCGATACCGAGCAGCCGGCGCTGCGCATTCCAGCACGTCGGAATGGGCCGCGCAAAGAGCCTCTCTAGGTTCAGCGACGGCGGTTGGCGGCCCTCGAAAATCCGCCGTTGGATATCCGGCGCGAGGAATGCCAGGCGGCAGAGTTTGCGATCGTAGTAGCTGATCGGAGACATCAGCTCGGGAGTGTCGAGACTGCCGTCACGGCTTCGCCAACCTAGCCCTCCCGCAATCTGGTGCGCACGCTGCAGCGCTTTGATCAGTTTCGGATCGCGGCGCGATACGCGAACCGCATCGAGGCCCACGGGCGCAATGGCCGAGGCCCGACCACCGCGCAACCGACAGCGGATCGCCAAGCTGGCGACGACCAGCCGCGCGTCGCCATCATGAGGTTCGCAATCCGCCAGCGCCGATTGCGACAGGCCGGACTTAGACATCGTGATCCTGAGGGCCTGCGCCTCAAGGTCGATCCGGGTTACGGCGCTGAGCAACGGCGCGATTTGGACGTCGTCGGCGGCGCGGAGCCTGCGCCGCATGTCTTCCGCCAACAGGCCCTCAATCTCGTGGGCCGGCACGCGTCGGATGGCCTCTGCATTCGGCTTCACGGGCCGCCCCTGCTGCAGCGGCGCCGAGACATAGTAACGATACACACGACCAGCTTTGCCGTGGGTGAAGCTTGGGCTCATCGGGGAGCCATCGACGTCGAAGAGAATGCCGCGCAAGGCCATGGCCGCCGACCTCAGTGGCCGATCCCGCCACTCGCGTCGATGCGAGGCGAGCAACACCTGGACGGCGTCGAACATCTCGGGCGCGACGATTGTCGGGTGCGAGCCTGGATAGGACCGATCGCCGTGACAGATCTCGCCGAGATAGACCCTATTCCTCAGGAGGTGGAAGAGCGCTCCCCGGGACAGCCGCTGGCCGCCGACGAGCTTGCCGGCATTTGTGGACCATGCCTTTGACCTGACCTTTTCGAGGTCAAGTCGGGCCTCCAGCGCATGGACCGAACCCAGCTCTAGATAGCTTTGGAAGACGCGCCGGACGGTCACGGCCTCAAGATCATTGACGACGAGGGAGCGTGTGGCGGGATCGGTCGGCTTGTCGTAACCGAGCGGCAGGATGCCCCCCATCCACATGCCCTTGGCTTTTGAAGCCGCGATCTTGTCGCGAATCCGCTCTCCCGTGACCTCACGCTCAAACTGCGCAAACGACAGGAGGACGTTGAGCGTGAGCCGCCCCATGGAGTTGGTTGTGTTGAAGGCTTGGGTGACGGACACGAAGGATGCGCCGGCCGCATCGAGCCGATCCACAATGCGCGCAAAATCCGCGAGCGAACGCGTTAGGCGATCGACCTTATAGACCACGACAGTGTCGACACGACCGGCGTCAACATCGGCGAGCAGCGCCTCCAATGCGGGACGGGCCATGTTGCCGCCCGAGAAGCCTCCGTCGTCGTAGGCCGTGGGCAACGCCCGCCAGCCTTCGGCCACCTGGCTTTTGACGTAAGCCTGGCAGGCTTCGCGTTGGGCGTGCAGGCTGTTGAAAGCCTGATCGAGTCCCCCTTCCGAACTCTTGCGTGTGTAGATGGCGCAGCGGACCGGCTTGACGGCCTTCGTCATGGCTTGGCCTTTGCCGGCCGGAGTCCGAAGAACCGCGGGCCGTTCCATCGCGCGCCCGTGATTTGCCGCGCCACCTCCGACAGGCTGGCAAAGCAGTCCCCACGATAGGCGAAGCGGCCATCAGCCAAGACCACCACTTCATGGGGGACGCCCTGCCATTCCCGGATCAACCTTGATCCCGGCGTCGCCTCCAACGCATTGCGCGGCGCCGGCGGTCGCCGAAGTGTCCGGCGGAAGTCGCCATCCAATCCGCCTTCGACCTCGGCCTGCATGCGCCAGGCCAGAATTAGCGCCAGGAGTTCGGGCGACCTAAGCGTTGGCGGGGCACCGTAGTGGCCCCGCCAGATCGTCCGCAGATCTTCCAGGCCGAGAGCCTGAAGGTCGGCAGCCTCGGTCATGCCGAGACCTCAGCGCGATCGACCACCCGATAGCGCGTCGCGCCATCCTTGCGCTCCGCCACGACGGTGATGTCGGTCCGCTTCTTAAGCGTGCCGGCGATGAAGCCGCGGATGGAATGAACCTGCCAGCCAATCGCCGCGCCGAGGTCGGCGGCGGTGGCGCCGGCCTCGACGCGCATGAGCGCCACGAGCGTCTGGCTACGGGTCTCGCGCGGCGCCTTTGCCTCCGGGGAGACTTGTTCAGTCGCTGGCGCCGCCGCGGGCGCCCGGGTCTTCTTGGTGGTCATCGAAATCGTCCTCCTCCTCTCGGGCCGATGAGCCGGCCCGCACCGAGCAGAGCCCGGAATGGCCGGGCTGGACGTCACCACCAGCGCTCCGAAGGAGGCTGAAGTCCAGTCGAAGTCTCATCTGAACAGTGTTCATCACCTAAGGTGGAAACCCGCAGATCGCCGCTGAGGCCGCCGATCGCGCCTGGGATCGAAATCACCCTCGAAAACGCCTTTGCCCGTCGGCGAGGCCGCCAGGCGTATCAACCCGGTTGATTGAAATCGTTTGGTTTTTCGTTCGCCCAAGGCCTAGCCTTGGGCATGCAACGCGCCCAACGATTCGATGTGGAGCAACGGCAGCCGGCCGCGTTGCGACCCTATGCGGGTAATGCGCGGAGCCATTCCAAAGCGCAGATCCGCCAGATCGCCGACAGCATTCAACGGTTCGGTTTCACCAACCCCGTTCTGATCACCGACGATGGCCAGATCATCGCGGGCCACGGTCGCGTCGAGGCAGCCAAGCTTCTGCAGTTGCCGACCGTACCGACGATCAAGCTCTCCCACCTGAACGAGGCGGAACGGCGTGCCTATGTCATCGCCGACAACAAGCTCGCCCTCAATGCCGGCTGGGACCAGGAGATCCTGGCGATCGAGTTGCAGGCGCTAACCGAGCTGGACTTCGACATCTCGATCACTGGATTTTCGGCCGGTGAGATCGACCTAACGCTGGATGCGGCTCGCGAAGCCAACGCCAAGCCGATCAACGATGCGCCGGACGAGGTCCCTCGGATGCAATCCGAACCGGTCAGCCAGCCCGGTGACATTTGGGTGCTTGGTCGACACCGGCTGATCTGCGGCGACGCGCGCGACGAGGCTGTCGTGCTGAGCCTCATGGGCAATGAGATCGCCGACCTGATCTTTACCGACCCGCCCTACAACGTTGCCATCGACGGCAACGTCACCGGACTGGGCCGCGTCCGCCACCGCGAGTTCGCCATGGCCGCCGGCGAGATGTCCGAGGCCGCCTTTGTCGAATTCCTGACGACGACCTTAGGCAATGCAGCAGCGGCGGCGCGAGACGGCGCTATCGCCTTTGTCTGTATGGACTGGCGCCACATGGGCGAGCTGCAAGACGCCGGCCGCCAAATCTTCACGGAGCTGAAGAACGTCTGCGTCTGGAACAAGTCCAACGCTGGAATGGGGACCTTCTATCGCTCAAAGCACGAGCTGATTTTCGCCTTCAAAGTCGGGGCCGCGCCCCACATCAATACCTTCGGGTTGGGCGCCAGCGGTCGCTATCGCACCAACGTGTGGGACTATCCCGGCGTCTCTAGCGGCGGGACGGCACGAGCTGAGGCGCTCGCCATGCATCCGACCGTCAAACCGACCGCTCTCGTGGCCGACGCCATCCGCGACTGCTCACGCCGTGGCGGCATCGTGCTCGATGTCTTCGGCGGCTCGGGCACGACCCTGATCGCGGCCGAGATCTGCGGCCGAAGCGGCCGCCTGATCGAATATGACCCGCTCTATTGCGACACCATCGTGCGTCGCTGGCAGCGGCTGACCGGCAAGGTGGCTGTGCTGGAGGAGAGCAGCGCGAGCTCTGAAGACGTCGAGACCTTGCGACTGGGAGAAATCGCATGAGCGATGACGGGGATGAACCCGAAGAGGAAGGAGCGGTCGGGTACGCGCGGCCACCCAAGAAGCACCAATTCAAGCCGGGCGTATCTGGCAACCGAGGCGGACGACCTAAAAAGAACAAGCTGGCCAAAGGGTCGCTGCCCAGCGACATCCAGATCGCGGAGCGCATCTTTTCGGAATCTCGCCGACCGATAACAATCCGGGAAAACGGGGAGCTGGTAACGCTTTCGACCATCGATGCCATCATGCGCGCCATGGCTGCAGCAGGGCTCAAAGGCAGCACCCGCGCCCAGGCCAACTACGCCAATCTCGTCCGCGCTTCTGAGAAGGCCATGGTCGATGCGTGGAACGCTACGATCGACAGTGTCATGGAGTACCGGCGTCGCTGGTGGGATGAGATCGAGCGCTGCACGCAGCGTGGCAAGCCGATCCCTGATCCAGTTCCGCATCCAGACGAGATCTTCCTCGATCACGAGCGCCGTATGGTTCGATACAACGGTCCCTTGGACGCAGCCCAAAAGGCGGGCTGGGATAGCCAATTCGCCCTGGCTCGATCCGCGCGCGAAGAGGCCAAGGAGTGCGAACGGACGATCCGAGCCGAACTTCGCAAGTCGGGCGACCAACGCCAGGACGGCTACATTGGGATCCTCATCGAAGACATGGCCTACGGCCTACTATCTGTCGCCCACGTCGAGCGAATGTTCCCCAAGCCCGAGGTTCGACGTGCCCCTGGTTTTGATATCGATGAATGGCGTCGAAGTTCACGCATGGACGAACTGTGCTCTCGTGAAGGGCGCGCCCGTTTCATCGAAACGGAACGCGTTAGGCTGCGCACAAAATTTGACGAAGAGGATCCGGAATCGATCGCCTAGCCGAAGGTGAATGTGAACGGTGCTGCTGATGGTGGTGGCCGACCAGTCGCCGCAGCTAGCGTCAAGGATCGCTATGCGTTAGGAGCGACATAAGCTTCGGCCCTGCGGGCGGACCTTCGGCAAGCGGTCATCCAATCCCGCGAAGATTCACAAACGTGGGGCCGACCCGTGAAATCTCCTCGAATTCCAGACCCCGAAAGCGCATATTGGGGAAAGGGCTCTCACCGGTTAGGGACGGGGCGTCAAAGCAGGGCTCGAAACCCCGCACGCTGCAGATCCCGATTTGAACTCCGCCTCCGATCTCCAGATCATCGGGATTCCTGAGCGTGTCCCTAATATAGCGAAGCGCTTTTCGGCCATCGGTCTCAAAGGGCATGCGCGCGGACTTCGGAAAGGTGTGGATGTTGGCACGCACCTTCTCAGGATTCCTGCCTAGGACCTCGAAGACTTCATCCTCAACACAGGCTTCTGCGATGGAAACAGACCCGTCCACCGAGGACACGACCAGTGATTTGGCTCGAGACCGCTCAGTCGAGGGATCGTAGCCAACCAGGAGACAAGCACAGCGAGGCACAAGTCCAGCAGCGCCGAGACCTTTGGCATATCGAGCCAAGATCAGAGCAAAATGGTCCGCAAGGTCGTCAAGTGTCGGTAGTGCCGTATCTCGTGTTGCCAACCGCGACCACAAAGGCAGGGCGGTCGCATACGCTTGCATGGCGATGAGCGAACTGCCCGCAAATGAGAGGCCGAAGGTCGTGCGGTAGTGGGGCACGTCGACGAATCCAGTGCTGCTGTAAACGACCACCGGGATCTCCATCACTTTGGCCCCATGGTCGGTGAGCACTCGGCGTCGATCGACATCACCGTCGGAGAGCCGGCTGTCACTAACGACCCAGAGCAGGCCGCCCTGCCCTTCTCGCCACGCGACAACGACCGTCATTTCAAACCCTTTCAGTGCTCAAACCCATCCGACACGTTCTGGCAGCGCCATAACTTCGCGTGCCCAGTCCGGCCTGCCGGCACAGGACACATCCACGTCCCCCTTCGCTGGCTGAGTGCTGAAATTGGTCATTGGCACCGAGCCTACCGCTGTGGTTCTGCGGCCTGTTGATCGCCGAATGCCTTGGCCCAGCAGAGAGTGTTGACCAGCTGCATCTGGGCGATCGTCGAACATGGAATCTCCAGGAGGCGAGCGCTGGCGAAGATCGTCGCCGAGCAGCGAGCGCGGCTGATTGCGACGTTCAACCTGTTGCGGCTGTAGAGGAACTCGATCTGTCGCGGCAAGTCGTCGCCTGACGAAGTGGCCATCGAGATCAGGACGACGGCGCCCTCCTGGCCTTGGAACTTGTCGACCGTCCCTACGCGAGCACCGGCCGGCAGCCGGTTCCGCAGGATGTCGACCTGCATGTTGTAGGGACTGACCACAAGGATGTCGGCCGCCGTCAGCGGAGCCTCTTCGCCGTCCTCGTTGATCCAGCGACTCTCCAGGAGATCGTCGTAGGCCTTCGAGATGGCCGCCGCTTCCTCCGGGCTCTTCTGGGCGCAGCCCGTATGCTGGACCGCATGGAAGCGAAGGCCGGTGGGGGCGATGACCCGTGGGTCGACGCCGTCGGCAAGGACCAGGCGCTGCCGCCGCGTGGCGGGAAAGGACTCGAGACGTCCGTCATAGACCGCCTCGGAGATGAACCGGCAGACATCAGGATGCATCCGCCGCGTCACGCCAAGGAAAATACCGCGATCGGGCGGAACCGTCGCGTGGTCGCCCATCAGATGGTCCAGGCCGGAAAGGCCCGTGCCTTGCGGATGGTCGCCCTGGATTGGCTGAGAAAGCTGCATCTGATCGCCGACCAGCACGATGTTCCGCGCGGCTACACCCATGGCGATCACATTGGCGAGGCTCACCTGTCCCGCTTCATCGACGAAGAGATAGTCGAGAGTCTGGTCGAGCTCCGGCCGGGCGAACAGCCATGCAGTGCCGGCATAGAGCTGGAACCCGGCCTCGGTGGCTCGCTTGTTGTCCGTGGTGTTCTCCACCGACGGACAGTCCTGCGCGAACTGGTCGTCGCTGGAGGACTTCTTGACCCCACGGAACGACACGCCGGCAGCATCCGCAGCCGCCTGGATTCCGCTAAGCAGATTGTTGATCGCCTTGTGGCTGTTGGACGCGACGCCGATCCGCGCCCCACCTTTCAGCAGGGCGGCGATGGCGTGCGACGAAACGTAGGTCTTTCCGGAGCCCGGCGGCCCCTGGACGAGCAGGTAGCTCCCCTGGAGACGCTCCAGGGCGGCAATCGCGCCGTCGATGACCTCCACGCCCGCTGCGATCAGGGGCGCTTCGGGGGCGGCCCCTGAGACGCGCGGCGCCCGCGCCGCCAGGATGTCGATGATCGCGCTGTAGCGGTCGCCCTGCCCAGCCGCCACCGCGTCCGCGAGGCGGTAGACCGCGTCGCGCAGCTGCCGATCGCCCACTGGTCCCTCAGGGATCAAGGCCGCGCCGTCCTCGATCCGGCTGCGCGAGGGCCCGAGCTTGAGTTCGACTCGCCGGGTCGCCTCGTCGATATAGACGATCTCGCCGGCCGGCTCGCCGGATCCGGCGCGCAGCGGCGTGTCCCCGACACGCAGCTTGAAATCTTGGGCCGGGAAGGTGAAGGCGTAGATCTTCGAGCGCTTGTCGTCGCGAGGCGGATGAGCGGGGTCGGCGGACAGGCCCGCTAGGCACTCCGCGTCGTCGAGCAGCGCCTCGTCGTCCATGTCCTGGCGCGCGAACATCGCCCACCAGGAAGGCTTGGCCTCGCGGCGGTGGAACTCCAGAAGGTTCGCCAGCAGGGTCCGCCATGGGAGATCCAAGGGGGAGACGCCGCTCACCAGTGCCTCGGCCAGGCGAGCCGTGCGCGCCTCGGCGTCGCTGCGGTCCTGCAGCTTCTCAGGCGTGACCGGCTTGGCCTCGCCGGTCGGCCTCCAGACGGCGGTGTCAGGCCGCAGCGTCAAGAGCCAGTCGCGGCAAAGCCGCGTCGACCGGCAGTCCAGTTCGTTGTAATCGGCGATCTGCCGCAGCAGCGTCGGATCGCGCAGCGTCCGCCACGCCTCATAGACCACGATGCTTTCGCCCGCGGTCTTCACGTCCCCGCCCCGGCCGCCGTCGAGGTAAAAGGCCTCTAGGTTCTTGATGGAATAGCCCGGCTCCGAGGTGCGGATCGCCTCGCGCACGACCTTGTAGAGATCGACCAACCGCCCCTGGCGCAGGAGGTCGTCAACCTCCGCCTCCCGGGAGCCGTGGTACATCGCCAGCCGCTTGAGCGCGGTCTCCTCGTAAGCGGCATAATGATAGATGTGGGCATCCGGCCGCTCCGCGAGCCGGGCCACGATGAAGTCCACGGCGTCTTCGAACGCCTTCTTCTCCTCTATGCGGTTGTGCGCCCAGAACGGCGTGAAGCGTTCGGTCCCTCCGTGGACGTCAACGAACCCGAACAGGTATTCGAGCCGGTCATCGACCAGCGGATCGCCTTCCATGTCGAAGAAGAGGTCGCCGGGATCCGGGCTGGGCAGGCGGTCGAACCCCTTGCCCTCAGCGGCGGCCAGCAGGCTCACCCGCCCCTCGCCGGTGTCGCGGCGGATGAGCTGCAGCGACGCCTGCTCGCGCAGCTTCGCGAAGGCCTCGGCGCTGAGGCCGTGCCCGGTCAGTTCACCCGGCGCCTGCGAGAGCGCGCGAAGGTCCGCGACGCCCGCGACGCGGAGCTTCAGGATTTGGCCGCGGCTGATGCCGGCCACCAGGCTGAGATGCTCGTTGGCTTCCCATTCCGCTTCGCACCTGGCGCTCCAGCGGCAGTAGGTACAGTGACCGCACGGCTCGGCGGAAGTGGGCGAGGTCCCTTCGCCGGCAAAGGTCTCGAACCGCGCCTTCGCGATGGCGTAGTAGTGCTCGACCGAGCTGGCCCGGATCGTGGCCTGGTCGCCGCCGCCCAGGACCACATGCAGCAGTCTCGGCGGCGCGCCCTGCGCCCGGGCCAGCAGGTCGGCGTAGACACATAGCTGTAGGGCATGGCTGGGCTTCGCGTGGCGCGACAGCTTGGTGTCGGCGACGTCATAGGACCAGGCGCCCAGGGCGGACGGCTGATCGACCTTGAGGAGGAAGTCGGAGAATCCGTGCCAAGGCTCGGCCATGAGCGCGCCCTGGAAGACGACATCCACGCCGCTGCACATGGCCTCAAGGGTCCTCGCCGCCCGGGCGTGGAGATCCCCGTCGTCAGTGAGCTCGACGATCGACAGCCCGCGCTCGCGGAGGCGTTCCAGATAGGCGCGCTCGTGCTCCAGGCCCTTGGCTTGCAGCAACTGGGTCTGGGCATCCTCGGGCGGGAATTCCACCGGCGAGGTCAGCTGCCCCACGTCCAGCATGGTGGCGTGCTCGCAACCCAGGAAGTTGACGAGATCGCTGGCTGAGTAGAGCCGCCGGTTATCGAAAGTTCGCATCGTCCGGCCTCCTGGCCACTAGCCTTCCACGACCTGAGAGACGAACGAGGACTCGAAGATCTTGCTGTCGCCTGCGATCTCGATCCGCTGCAGGCAGTAGAGGCGCCAGTACCGGGCCCAGCGGGGGTCGTCCGGCGCGACATATTCGATCGGCAGCCCAAGCTGGGTCGCGTCGGCGTGACTGATCGGCTGGGCGTGCGTCTTCCAGCGGGATGAACTGAGGAGCTCGGCGGAGATCGCCGACGCCGGAAGGCCCTGGCGCTTAAGCAGGTCCTCGGCGAAGGTCCGGACCCGGTCGCGGATCCCCTGGAATTTCCGGACGATCTTGGCGTCGAAGCCGTCGAGCATCAGAAGCGCGATGGGATCCTTCACGTCCCGGCGCAGGGCCGCAGCATGCTCCTCATAGGCTTCGAGATAGGCCACAACGGAGTGCATGATCACGTTGCCCTGCCGATCCGCCATCGGGTACTGCGGATCGATCATGCCAAGCTCAGAAGTGTCGCTCATGATCACCGAATTGGCGCCCAGCGCCATCAGGGTGCCGGCGCTCTTGGCCATGTCCGGGACGATGACCCGGAAAGGGCTTTCGCCCACCTTCGCGTGGATCGCCGCCACGAGCTTTTCACAGGCGTCGACATCGCCGCCGCAGGTGTGCAGCATCAGATCGACGGGCTCACCGTCGGAGATGTTGTGGAGCAGGTCCACGAAGCCGAGGAGATCGTCACGGTTGATCTCGGTGTCGTGGCCGGCGACGTAACAGATCAATTGGGTCTTCTCGGCCGCATTGATCGCCTTGATCAGGTCTTGGCGCTCGTAGCGCGCCGAGTTCCGGGCTGTGAACATCGGCGTCTTGGTCGGAGGTCGGCGCCCGGCCGCCTTCCCGGCGGCGTCATCTGCCGCCTGGTCTTCTTCAGAGCCGCTCATCGTACCGATCCTTCGCCCAGATGATCCGGCCATCGCGCACGAAGTAGTGGCAGCGGCGGTGGCCGTCATGAAAGTCGACGCTCGGCGCGATGGAGAGCCCCCCCTTCGGCGGTTGCGTCACCGACCATGCGGGACGACGCCCCTGGTCGGTATTCAACAAAACCCTGTGCCCTGCGCCACATGGACAGTCGAAGCTGATCCACTTAGGCGGGCCGCCGGACGCTACCACAACCGCAGCGTTTTTAGGCAACTGCGCCGGAATCTCGTCGGCGGACTCCACCGCGCCGATCACGCGCCACCTGCGGAACGGCAGCCACTGCCACCAGGGAATCTTCATGCCGTGGGCCAAGTCTGTTCCAGGAAAGGGATCGAAGGACCAGCGCCGAGCTTGCCGCTGGCGGGATCGCAGTAGTGGTGCTGCCGTGGCGCCGCACGATTGGTGGACACCTCGCGCTCGTGGAGCCGCAGCAACACCTCGCCGGGGCGCGGCGTCGGCCCATAGCCCACCAGGCGCTCCAGGAGCTCGTTGACGGCCGCGGCCGCCACAGCCGTGGTGAAGGCGACCACGGCCGGCTCGACCCCGCCAAGGGCGGGCGCATAGCCCTCGTCCTCAAGCCGGCGGCGTTCTTCGGGCGTGCGAAGCTCCACCGCGGCCCTCGCCAGATCGATTCGGTCGCGGCAGACCAGGCAGGCGGTTCCCGGCGACAGGATGGTCACCCGGCCATCTATGCCGACGAGTTGGCCGGCGGAATCGCTGCTGAGCAAGACCCCGAGGTCGATCACCGGGATGAGCAGGAAGCTCGACATCCGCGACAGAACAAGGCGGCCGGCGTTGTCGTCGGTACATCCGAAGATTAGGTCGCAGCTCGCGAGGCGCCGGGCAGTGGCCTCCATCGTGATCATCGAGACCAGGGCTTCGCATTCCAGGTCCGGCGCGACCGTCCGGAGATGATCCCGCAACACCTCGGCCTTGGGGCGTCCCACATCGGCCGGCGTCGACCCGTAGACCCGCGTCACATTGCTGGCCGACAGGGTGTCGGCGTCGACCAGCAGAAGCTTGCGGACGCCGAGGCGCACCAGCTGCTCCGCCGTCGCCGAGCCCGTCCCGCCGCAGCCCACTACCGCAAGCCGGAGGTCGCCGAGCGCGGCTTGCACGCCGGCCCCGAAGGCGCGGATGTTGCGATCGAAGATCGGCGAGAGCTGAGCGCCCGGGGCGTCGATGGCGCGCGTGAGGCGCCAGTCCTCGCCGACCCGCCAGAGCCGCTCGATGGCCTGGGTCGGCCCGGTCTCGGGCTGCAGGGTGCCGGAGAAGGCCAGGTCCCGCCCTCGGGGGGACGCGATCAGGGTCCCGTAGTGTCCGGCGCCGGAGCGGAGCCGGAACAGGTCGGCGATTTCGGTATCGACGATCTTGTCCGCCCGGCTCGGCCGCGGAAGGCCGCGTTCACCCGGATGGGTGTGGAACCAGATCGGCGCGGCCCCTAGGCTCTCCGCGCGTGCGAGCGCCTCGACGTAGCCGCCGGACGCGATCGCCAAGCTGTCGGCCTGCCGGTCGATATAGGCCGCCTCGCCCACCATGATCATCTCGCGGCCAAGCAGCCGGGTGTCGCCCCCCTGGCTCGTCATCAAGGTGGCGAGCAACACGCCAGCCGTTTCCAGCGGCTCTTGCACGGCGAGATCGATTGCCGCGGCCACAGCGTCGGGGATGACGAGCGTCGCGGTCACGCGGCCGCACATGGCGCGGCCGCCGCCAGTTCACGCCGGATGATGGCCAGGAAGCCCTGCAGGCTATCGACGCCGGACCGCCACTGGCCTGGGGTGAGGTGTCTCGACCAGCGCTGCCAATCCCGGCCAAGGTGGTGCTCGCGCGCCTCCGTGGCCCGGATCGTCTGATTGTCCGGACGCCGCACCGGGGGGCTGAACCACCACATGTCCGGCGGGACGTCGGGATAGCCAGGCGCGAGCCTCAGCATCAGGTCCGACTGGGTGGCGTCGAAGCCGCCGCCCAGTTCGAAGCCCGGGATCACCACGCAGATCATCCCGGCTTCGCTGGAGACGCTGTGGCCGGGGGCGATCTCGGCGAGGTATTCCATGTCGTGGGTCGGCAGCATCGGCTGGTCCTTATCCTTCGGTGCCCGGGTTGATCTGAGCCGGCGCCGTGAAGAAGCGCAGCCCGTCGCGCATCTTCACTTCCATGTCGTCGGCGATCTTCACGTCCGAGCCGCCGGGGACGACCTCGAACAGGTCGCGGTCCGCGCCGATTCCGGCGAGCGTCCGCAACTGGGCGCCGGTCCGCTTGCGCTCGCGGACCTCGTATTCGGTGCGGTCGATCTTGATCGTGAACGGCCGCCCCTGCCGGCGCTCGAACGCCTCCAACTCCTCGCGCTCCTTCTGTTCGAAAGCCTGCAGCTCGCGCTGCTGCTTCGCCTCGAAATCCTCGAGTGCATGCGCCTGCTTCTCTTCGAAGGCCTCCAGCTTCTCGCCTTCGTCGCCTTCTTCGTTCTGATTCATCGATATCTCCATGTCTTGATACCAAGATACCATAGCACCAGTGAGGTTGACAAGCCCTGCACCACGGTGGCAGAATCTTGGAATGCAACCTCCCAAAGCGATGACCATCCGCCTGTCGGCCGACCAGGCCGATGCCTTGGAAACTGTGGCGAACGTCGAGAACCGGGCGGTGTCGGACGTGATCCGGGCGGCCATTTCCGAGCACATCGCCACGCGCCGCCGCGATCCCCAGTTCCAGGAAGGCCTCCAGGCTCGGATCGACCGCGCCCGCCAGCTGCTCGACCGCCAGTCCGGCGAGGATTAGCCGCGGGTTGAGGCTCGGTCCTGGACGAAGCCGACCCTCGGAGTTCGCGGTCATCGGCTCGGAAGTTCGCCGTCCGGGCCGAGCGCCCGGCGCTGGACTAGTCCGCAGGTGCCTCGCGAGGGGCGATCACATCAAGCCAAGCCGAAATTTGGGCCGGAACTGGGTCATCTCCGGCGCGCAGGTCAAACACCTCTTCCGCGCCCATCTGTATGCGGCAGAGGGTGAAGGCGTGCGCGGGTTCGCGGCTGTTGTCCGTCAGAATCGCTGCGTCCGCGACAGGCAGCGCGGCGCGGATCGCGCGTTGCGTGCGCGGAAAGCGCGTCCGCAACTTCTCGACGTCCACATTGTGCCCGCCCTTGAACACCCGCGTGAGCACCCGGCCTACGGACAGCTCGGCGTCAGACAAACCGACGAACAGTAGGACGACGAAATAGCCCGACTGCTGCATTTCGCGGATCCGGTCGATCTTCGACAGGACCGTACCGTCCGCTTGTTCCCGCCAATCGGAGAAGACGGTCTCCAGGGCGAATGGCACGCCGGCCGTCATTGCGTGCAGCACGAAGGCCTCCACCCCGCGCTGCGCGACCTGCATCCAGCTGGCGTCGGTATCGCGAAGCTCGGCCGCCCACCCCGGCAGCTTGCCCGCCGAGGGTTCAGGCAGGATCGACATCATCATGCGGTCGGCGTTGACGAGTGGGATCTGGATCGCCGCCGCCAGGCGCTCGTACCAGAGGGTCGATTTGCCGGATCCGTTGTGGCCGGCCACGACGATCCCCAGGGGCCTTCCCGACGCCTGCTGGGCGGCGAGGACCTGGTCGACGGCCTGCCGGACGTCGGTCACCCCTTGGCCTTGAAGGTCCCGTTCTCGATGACGCCGGACTCACGCCTGCCGTCGAGCTCGCGAATGATTCGGCCCGGGCGGGCGGGATCGGCGAAGAACAACGGTACACCCTTGCGGGAGCGCAGCTTCACGCCAGGTGTCACGAGCTTGGGCTTCAGCTTCTTCAGCGCATCCTGGCCGCGCGAGATGTTCCGTGACCGATCTTCAAGCGTGGACCGATTGACAGTGATCGAGGCCGAGCCGAACTGCAGCGTCGCCTTACGGGAAGCTTTGCCTGTCTTGCTGAGATCGCTACCCGCAATCTTGAGCGCGCCGGACGAAGCCTTGCGCGGAGTTCTACGTTTGGCGGCAGAAGGAGCTGGCATTCCAGTCATAGGCACTAGATAGGCGCCGCTTCTGCATCGCTGCAAGATATGTAAGCTGCCTATCGCTGCGCTGGCCATGTTCGACCCGCAGCTAGACCTAAACGCCGTTCCCGCTGTGCGGCCCCACAAGGTCCAGCGCGAGCGTTGGAACCGCACGGCGCTCCACATCCTCAGAACCGCAGACAGGCCCCTCAGAGCCCGCGAACTGGCCCGCAGTCGATGGCCGCGCAGGTGATGGCCGCGCAGGGGCGTCCCGCTGGACGACCACAAGCGCCTCCTGTCCATCTGCTGCGGCGTCCAGAGCGTCCTGGGACCACTCAAGGCGCAAGGGATCATCTACTCGGTCGGCAAGCCGAGACGCTGGGCCGTGGCAAATACCCTCGACGGCGTATTGGCTGGCTGATAGGCAACCGACTTCACGCTAAGAGCGACCGCTCTAGGGGCCGTTCGCATATGGATTTTTCTTCAGTCGTTGCGAAGGTTTCGCCATCCATCGCGAAAATCTTCGTGCTGAACCGGGAGGGCCAAGTTGCAGGCACCGGGTCTGGATTCCTGTATCAGAAGAAGGGCATACTCCTAACGTGCGACCACGTCGTTACTGGCGGCGCCACCGTCCTGTGCAAGTTCACGGATGACGACAAATATATTCCCGCCAAGGTTGCCCTTCAGGATACCGAACACGATCTCGCCATCCTAAAGCTTGATACTGATCGGGAGCCGTTGGTGAAGGCTCCAACCAGCAAACCAGTCATGGCAGGGATGCCTGTATTGTTTTCTGGATACCCACTCAGCCTTGAAGCCCTCACCACACATCAGGGCATACTATCTGCCATTACAGAAGACCAGATCGGCGTGACCACCTACTTGATAGATGGGACAGTAAATTCTGGTAATAGCGGTTGCCCCCTCATGAATGCAGACGGAGAAATTATAGGCGTGGTCAATGCCAAGCGCCGGGAACGCTCGGACCTCCTAAGTAAAGTAGAATCAATGGCCATGGGGGCCGTTTCACTACACGGAATAGACTTGGTAGAGATCTACCAAGCTCTAATTTCCAATGTTCAACTAGGAATTGGATACGCGGTACCGGCTTCGTATATTCCCGAACATAAAGAAGGAACGAGGGGCGGTCGAAAAGCTGGCGGCTCAAAGGCGGCGACTGTCAGCCGAAGAACAAAGGCCTGACAGATGGAATATATATATAAGTCAGCTGGCACCTACTTTGGCTTCATCGCTAACGGATTCCTATATTCTCGCGATGGCGCCTACTTAGGATGGCTCGAAGGCCTCCATGTGTGGGATGCCGATGGCCGCTATCGTGGGCAGCATTGGAACGGCAAGTACATCATTTCGAACCGCTTCGGTGTGCTGCCGGTGCCTCGCCCGCCCCGGGCGGTTCCGGCGGTTCCGGCATTGCCGAACCCGCCCCCGAATATACAGGCAATTGTGCTCCCGACTGGCTGGGTAGACGCCTTTTAGTCGCGCCGCGTTGTGGCGCTGCCAGTACCTGCGCCCTGCCAGAAGCGGACAGACGCTGATCTGCATTCCGGGAAGTGAGCTTGCCGCCGCCACTCACCGTTCGAAGGTTGGCATGGCGCGGCAGCCCGTGGCTAGAGGTCTTCTTCGACCTCGGTGGCCACCGAAGCCGCACCGCCAAGTGCTTCATATCGGCGCTCGGCAAGCCACTGCAAACGCTTGGCTTGGGTTTCCAGGACTCGACGAAGGCCACCCTGCACCTTCCTCTCGGAAATCACTTGGGCCAGACGCGAGATGATCAAGGCTCGGCGCGCAATGCGGAAATCGGGATGGGACCGCAGTTCGTAGACGCGGTCTGAAACGATGCGGCCGCGCAGCGAAGGTGGCGGTTCGACGGTCAGTTCCCCCGGGGGCGGGTCCTTCTCGTTGAGGATCGCCTTGAACCTGGAGTCGGTGACTGCAGCCTGGGTGATCTGCCGTTCCAAAGCATCGAGATGCACCTTAGCGGCCGGATCCTTTCCGGAGGTCTCTTGGAAAGGCGGCAGCGGCCAAACTTCGATCTCGAAAACCTCGAATGGATCGAGCACCGACATTGCGACGGCATCAGTTCGCTGGTTTGTCAGGTGCCGACGGATGCGGGTGCGCAGCATCTCGTTTGTTTGGCCGACGTAGATGGGTTCGCCATCGTAGTCGAAGAACGCGTAGACGCCCCACTTGTAGTGACCGACCTTGCGCTGTGCGCCGATGGGGTCCTGAAAGGGCGTGTCGAGGAAGCGTGCGAGGTTTGCGCGGAGGTCTTCGGTTTCGAATGGCGGGACGTTGACGTCGTCGGGTCGTTTCAGGCCCGCCATGCGACACGGGCCTTAGCATCCTGCTTCGGCGCTGCAACAACACCCAGGACCGGCTCGAAGATGTGCTGCGCCAGGTAGCGCACCACGGGTGCAGCGACGCCATCGCCAGTCAGGTGATACGCCTCATTGTAGTTGCGCGGCAGCCGGTAGCTGTCGGGCAAACCCATGAGGCGAGCGGTCTCGCGCGAAGAAATTAGACGCGAGCGCACCGTGAGGCCGTCCACCACAAGGATGACCTGCCGACTGGAGCCACCGGCAGGCGTGCGTAAGCAGCCGGCGACATCGTCAAATCGAACCTCGGCGCGCTGCACTTTGCGGCCCGCCTCATCAAGACGCGTGCGGCGATAGACCCCACCTACGATACGGCGGCCGGCGCGCTTGGCGGCATCCACCTTTGCCCGGTTTACGGCCGACATCATGTCCAAGAGCTTCTTGGTCTCAGCCTGAGTGTGCCAATCGACGCTGTCCGGTGCCTCTTCAATGACGTCGGCGAACGTCTCAAGACGGCGCTCCGGAAGCGGCAGATTCCACCACACCATTTTGTCGCGAACGGACTTAGGCAGCGCGTCGACCGCCCGGCAGAGCGCGCGAGAATGGAACGGCGCAATAGGCTCGGGCGTGGTCAGGGTTGGGTCGATATCTATATCGGCGCGGACCCCAACGATGAAGAGGCGGGGCCGAGACTGAGGCACGAAAAGGTCCGCGTTGATTACCAGGGCTCCCGCCCGGTAGCCGGCGGCCTTGAAGGTCTTGCAGATTGCTTCGAAATCTCGGCCGCCGTGCGACGTCAGCGTGCCGCAGACGTTCTCCACTGCAACAACGGCAGGCGCTCGACCATCTTTAATCAAGCCTTTGATCACACCCCAGAAGGGATAGAAGCTTCCCGACCGCTCCCCATCCAATCCCGCGCCGACGCCGGCCAGCGAAAGATCCTGGCAGGGGAAGGAGCCCCAAACCAGGTCCGCCCTATCCGGCAACATCTTCGCCGTGACGCCCCGGACGTCACCCACATGTAGCTCGCCGCCAGCGCCCCAGTTGGCCTGATAGGCGAGGCCCTTCTTTGCGTCGAAGTCATTTGCAAACAGGCAGTCCCAGCCCTCGCCTAGGCCCGCGCGCGCCATGCCGCCCCCGGCGAAAAACTCGTAGAAACTAGCCATGCCGTCGGTCTCCTGACGTCTGTTCGGCGAGTGCCGCATCGCGCGCCAGCTTCTCTTCAACTGCTTCGGTTAGCCAAGTATTGCGCGAAATGTGACCCGCCCGACAGCTTCGAAGGACATCTATCGCTCCGAAGGTTTCGGCCGAGAGCCTCAGGTTGGTCCGGTCCAGATCGCGGACATTGGGAGGCATTGCGGAATCGGTCATGGCGCCACGCTGGCGCCCTCACGGCGCCCTGTCCATAGTTCTCATTATGTTCCGGATTATGCAAGCACTGATTGCGGCTACGCTAGGCGCCCGTGCTCGCCGAATCGGAGGCTCGCCTGCCCCTCAAGTGTTTTGACATCACCGTCCGACAAGTCCTCGCGGCCGCTGACCTCGAGGGCCTTTCGGATGCTGAGGCGGATGCTGCCGGCGACGAAGGCTACCTCCGGGGCAACAGCCGATATGAAGACCACCGTGGTTGGGCATGGAGTGATGTTCGCGATGCGTTGAAGGTCGAGGCGCCGCTCGTCGCGCAGATCGCTTCCGCCACCGATTCAGCCGCCGCCGAATCCGCTTTCGATGCGGCTCGAGATCCAGAGATCGAGGGCGCCGAAGTGTTGTGGGGGCTCGACATAGGGGTCGCCGCTGCGGTCATTACTCTTTCGGCCCTTGGCGCCACACCCTTCATCAGCTGCAACGCCTCGACATTCGGCGGACCGCATCCTGCAGCGCGACCGTACGTCGCGTTCTACATCTCAGGAGCGGATCCAGTGGCCCTGATCGACCTGGCAAAAGCCGCCGATGTGGGCCTCGAAGCGGAGGACGGTGTGGCATGCTTATACGCGCGCTGCGTCCTAGATCTGCTCAGGTTTGCAGAACTGGCCGAACAGCGCTCGGCGCTGGCGCCATAGAATGGCCGCGCTTCAAACAGATGCCCGAGACACCATATGACCTTCGAGCCTGGACAAATCTACACGCGCAACGAGGTGCAGGATCTCCTGGCGGTGCCTCCCGATAAGCGACAGGGGCAGTGGCGAAACGGCTATCCAAAGTACGCTGGTCAGCTGTTCATTTTCTGCAACGTCGGCGCCCCTGGCCGGACCGGCCATGACTACGCCAATAGCTGGGACGGCGATGACCTAGTTTGGGAAGGCCGGACCGGCGCCACGGCTGACCAGCCGCTGATGCGGGAGATCGCGTCAGGGTCGCTTCCCATCCATGTCTTCTGGCGGAGCGACAACAGCGATCCGTCCTTCATCTATCGCGGGTTGGGACGCCCGGTCAGCGTCGAGCGCACGATCCCAGTGCGTTTCCGGTTCTCGTTCGACGGTGAGGATGAGGGCGCGCAGGTGCGCGGCGCGACCAACGAAGTGACGTTGCGAAAGCTGCTCGGTGATGAGGGGCAACTGTTTGCGAAAAGTGAGTTCGCTCCCGTCGACCCGAGCTGGCCGGCGCTTTCCTTCACACATCGAAAAATCGCGGACGACTTCACGCAGCACTTCAACTCACAGCGTGACTTCGTGCTGGTCGTCGGCACCTCCGACCCCAAGTCGACGGAAAATCCGGCGCATCGAAGTCGCGTTCTGTCAGTCGCAACGCTGAATGAAAATGGGCCAACAGCAACCCAAGACGTGATTTCAGAACTCGCATGGAAGCAGGCGGTCCAAAAGTGGGGACGTCCTCGCTGGGAGTGGTCTCTCGGTGTCGTCGCGAGTTTTGACTTCGCGGCATTTCCCGAGGCCCGCCGGGTTATGCCTCAGACCTACTCAGCCCTAGGCTATCTCGGTAACCTCGGTCGTTGCGTCCGCGTCCATGAAGATGATCTCGCTGGACTTCTCGACCTTCCGCTCGTGCGCGTCCTCCCGGCTTCGCTGCCATTCGACCCTGCGGCGGCTTCCGACGCCGCCCCAATCAGCCTCGAGGACGCCCGTCGGCGCGCTGAGGTTTCGATCGCCTTGCGCCAAGGCGGCGCTGCCTTCCGCGCAGCGCTCTTGCGGGCCTACGGCAGCAAGTGTGCGATCACGCATGAAGATGCGCCGGAAGCGCTCGAGGCAGCCCACATCGTCCCCTACCTCGGACCGCAAACGGACCTCGTCGAGAACGGCATCCTGTTGCGCGCGGATCTCCACACTCTTTTCGATCGCCAATTGATCGACATTGATCCGACAAACCTTCGGGTGTCGCTCGCGCCTAGCCTCCGCCCGACCACCTACGGCAAGCTCGAAGGCCGGACGCTGACGCTGCCGAAGGGTGTAGAAGCGAGAGCACTTTGCAAGATGCTCCGTATACGTCGAGAGTTGCTGGATGCGAAAGCCGCGGTCCCTACGAGCGCCTCCGAATAACCCCTCCGGAGCATGAAGCCACCCTCCCCCATTTCGCATAAAATCTGATAGGGGACGCGTCGGTTGTCCAGCCCGGACACATAGGTAACAGGTCGTTCCTAAGACATAGATGACAACCTCGGGCCGAACGGGTTGTCGAGATGTTGCGCGCGAACCGGCGGCCGTCCTCCGATCGCACCAACCTAAAGTCCGCCGTCGTTCGACTGACACCACCGCGGGGAACGAGGTGAGTGGCATTCAAAGCGTTTGGTTTGAAAGTGCCTCGAATTCCTTTGGCGTCGCGACATTCAGGTTTGGGAAAAGGCTTCGCATGTGCCCGACGTTCCAGGTGACGATCGCCGGAATGCCGTGCGCTACCGCGGCTTGGCCGATGAGGCGATCGTAAAGGCGCGCGCCTACGCCGCCGCCTTGTGAATAGCTCCTTATCGCTTCAAAGGTTTGCGGAGCCGTCAGACCGACGAGGACGGTCACGGCGCGAACGCTCTCCAGCGCCGCCCAAGCCTCCTCAGACGTAAGTTGGAACGGCGCGCGCTCGCCGCGGCGGGTCAACGTGCTGTACGCCTCGGCATAGCTATGCGCCGCGACGGCGAACTGTGTCGCGTTCTCGTTCACCAGAAGATCCAACGAAGGACCGTGGTGCTCGTGCGCCTCCACGAGCGTCGCGATCAGAACATTACTGTCGAGGAGCGCATCAATCTTCAAGATCGCGCTCGCGAACCATGTTCAGCGCCGCATCCGCTTCGGCGAGGGTGATCATCTCGCCCTTGGAGGGCCGTACCAAGATCGGACCCCGCTGGACCAATCGGCCGGACTTCATAGCCGCGCCCGGCGGCACATAGCCTCGCAGAGCGTCCTCAACAACCTGTGTAGCGGTCATGCCAGTCAGCTTCGCCAGCTCATTGGCTCGCGCGCGGGCAAAGGCGGAGCGAACGTTGAATTGGACTTGGACGGCTCGGGACATGGATTACTCCTCGTCGCTAAGATAGGGTCGCCGCCCCTGTTTTGCTAGCCTGAATGTAGATGTGGCTAGCCACCAAAACAATTGCGGCGTCCGACCGGAGACCAGCTGTCATTCGACTGCCCACACCGCCAGCGAGTCTGGCGACTTAGTCTCAGTCCGTACCCCCTCAGCGTAGGGGTCGGAATAGTCGACGGTAACTTTGCATGCTGCCCTGGCGGTGCTGCGCGAATTGTTCGCGGATTAGCCGCCTGGGAGCAGGTCCGCCGAACGAGATCGAGATGGCCGGACTTCTACTCGACAACGCCACCTCCGCGCAGCGGCCGCTACATTCGGGACGGAGCCATCATTGGGACCGATCAAGGTCGGCATCATTCGACCAAGCGGCCACGGTTTCAATCGGACGCCAACGCCGCCGCAGCCATCGATAGGCGCACTCCAGGGCCGCCCGACTCGTCCGTGGCCAGAAATTTTACGCCGGCAGTCTCAAGCGCCGCCTCAACCCGCGCAAGTGTCGCAGCTTGCATGCCGCCGCGGCCCGCTTCGAACCGCTGGATCGTCGACTCTCCAACACCGGCGCTTTCAGCGAGCTTTCGTAGGCTAATTCCGAGCCCCGCTCGGGCCATCCTTATCTGTGCCGGGACGATCATTTAAGGGGAAAACCCTAAGTTGGAGCGGAAACCCACTTGACGACTGATCGTTTTTCCATCACTACTTAGTGGAAATAGATCACATACATGTTCAGCGGGCGGGGGGTTCCCCATTCCGGGATGGTCGCGCATGGCCCCATCACTTAGCAAGAGTCTCGGTCTTTCTCGAAGGGCATTGTTACAGGCCTCAGCGGCCACCGCGGGCGCACCGTTGCAAAGGGCATCGAAAGCGCCCGTTCATCTCCACCGCTTCGAATCCTGGGAAACCGAACGCTCCGAGGTGGAACGCCTCGCCGACCGCATGCCCGAAGCCGAGGAACAGCTGCGCAAGCGGCTGCTCGACCGTAGATTCGAGCTGGAGAACCTGATCCTCGCGACGCCCTGCCTCGAACTCCCCGCCGTCCGGGTCAAGGCGCGCCTGCTGCTCTGGCTAATGGAGCTAGAGGACCGCGACGGCTTAGACGCCATGCGCCACATCCACGCGTACCTGCATCGCAAGGCCTAGACGATCGCCATCTGGCCTGGCGTCACCCGTAAGGCTTCGTCTCCCAGTTCACCGCTCGCGCGAGCGGCCCGGAGATGGCGATCCGCTTCGTTCCGGCGCGAGGCTTCGCTGCTGGTTTGCTTCCCGCAGAGCTCGCGCCAGCGCGAGCCGCTGGGTGTCAGGCGCCGGCATATCCCGGCCCTATGACGTTGCGGCTGCGGTGGCTGCCGGCCAATCGAACGCTCGCCTCAAAACCGCCTTTCCCGACCTGGACGATGATCGCATCGCGCTCGCCAGCCTCTACGCAGAGGCCAACCCACCGCGGGGGCGGCCGCGCGCCCATCCTGGGGCCGGCTTCGATCTGAAGCTGCTTTCTGAGCGGAAGGTGGCCCGGCGTTCGCGCGGATGAAGCTCCTCGTCGACGAGTGCCTCAGTGCTGAGCTGACCAAGGCGGCGATCGACCGCGGATACGTCGAGAGTTCGCACGTCCGCTGGATCGGCAAGGCGGGCGTCAAGGACTGGAACCTGTTCCCAGTGATCCTGCAAGGCGACTGGACCTTTGTGACCCGTAACGCCTACGATTTCCGGGGACTGGCCGAGGCGCCCGGAACCAAGGGCGAGTATCATAAGGCGGACCTGCACGCGGGCTCATCTGCCTGAACGGCCCGGTGGGCCTCCACCTCGACCAGCAGCTCGAGCTATTCGAGATCACCCTCGACGAACTGGAGCGCGATCTCGACCTGGTCAACCAGGTGCTCGAGGTCACGCTGGCCGGCGCGGAGGATTCTGACATCATCGTAAGGCGCTACAGCTTCCCGGCAGTCTAGGTTGGCCAGCCGTCACGGACCTCCCTTACCCATCTTGTCGGAAACGGAAGGCCCACTCAGGCGCCATTCGCCCCGGGGCTTGAGAACGAGGGCGTAGTACAGGGCCGCGGCGGCGGCGCACGCGAGGCTCACAGTGAAGCTCACCCAACCGTCCTTCAGGCTGGCGGCGGCGACCACAAGCAGCAGCGCCAGCGCCAGGAGCGGCGGGACTGGCCACAGGGGCAGGCGCCAACCTGGCTCCACAGCGCGGTCGCGGCCGCGAAGCAGGCAGGCCAGCGACAGGGAAATGTAGATCAGCGTCACCCCCGATCCCGAGAGCATCAGCAGCAGTTTCATCGGCAGCAGGCACAGCCCCGCCGACAGGGCTCCGGCCAACAGCGTGCCAGCCCACGGTGACCCAAACCGCGGATGCACCTGGGTCAGCAGCCGGCCCAGCGGGCCCGGCCAGACGCCGTCCCGCGCCGTGGCGTAGACCTGTCGCCCGGTCATCAGCACAAGGGCGATCACGGCGTTGAGGATGGCGAGCGCCACGCCAGCTCCGATCATCCGCCCCAGGACCGCGCCGCCGGCGCGGCGCGTGAAATCCGAGATCATGTCGTCGCCCGCCCCCAGCAGAGCCGTCAGGTCAGGCGCGCCGATCAGCACGGCCGCCAAGGCCGCCATCTCGGCGACGGCGGTAAGCGCCAGGGCCCACAAGACCGCCTGCACCAAGCGGCGGCGCACATCGCGCACCTCCTCGGACAGATAGATGGCGTTCCCGTAGCCGTCATAGGCGAAGAGACCCACCACGACGCCGGTCGCCAGACCGCCCAGGCCAACGGCTGAGAGCGCCGGACCCGGCGCGAGCGCCACCGGATGCGCAAACAACTCCAGCAGCGGGCGCGCCGGGTGTGAGAGCCCCAGCACTGTGACCGCCACCAGCGCCGCAAGCTCCACGAGGAGAAAAGCTCCAGTCGCCGCCGCGCTCGCCCGGATGTTGAGGACCCCAAGTCCGGTGGCGATCGCCAAGGCCGCCACCGCCGTCGCTACCGGGGACAGGCCCGGCAGGAGGGCCGGCAGATAGGCGGCGACGCCGAGCGACAGCGCCGCGCATGACAGCAGCAGGTTGAAGAGATTCACGCCCAGGACGGCGAATCCTGTCACGGGGCCCAGGACGCTGCCGACGATGGCATACTCGCCGCCGGCGGAGGGAAAGCTGGAGCCCAGCTCGGCGTAGGTAAGCGCCATGCAGAGCGCGACCAGCCCCGCTGCAGTCATCGAGACCAAGGCTCCCGATCCCGCCGCTTGGATGACGCCCGGCAGGATCACGAAGACCGAGGAAGCGGGCGTCTCCGCTGACAGTGTCAGGAAGAGGACGCCCATCACCCCCATGCCGCGGACCAGTTGACGAACCTGCGCCTTGTCGGTCGGCTGGGCGGAAGCGGGCTGGCTCACGGTCGCCGAGCTTTAGGCGACCCTTTCGGCTTCGTCGAGCAGCCAAGCTTCCGCGCTCGTGCAAGCAGGCTATGACCGCCTGCGGGAGTCGGCCATGCTGGAGACTAGTTCTCTGCCGACTGCCCGCACCGCCATTCACCCCGGCAATTCGTCTCTCCGCGGCCTGTTATTCTCCGAGGCGTGGAAGACGCGCGGCTGAAGCCGCCCAAACTTAGCTCGGCGCCTGGTGATCGGTCATTGGCGCCTTGGCGAAAATGGGATCGGCGCGCCTCACACCGGCCCCGCCTGCCGACCTTGAATAAAGAAATGCGACGCCGGATTTGGCGGCAAGTTCTCTCCACCCCCGGGGTTGTGTTAAGGCCCATCGCGTTCGCTTTTTTCAGAGCGAGCCAGGGGTGGCTGTGGAAAACTCAAACCGGGACATAAATCCGGTGCCGGCGTTTGTCGCGATCTATTCCGACCTGAACTTTCTCGTTCGCAACCCTGTCGTTGCGGAGGCATTCAGGAAGCGGGAACGACGCGCCGTCATCTATAAACGTTGCCACGATGTGCTGGGCAAGCTGTCGCTCGCGTCCGTGCTGCTGGTGATGGTGGCGCTAGGCTACGACCTCACTCTCAGCGCCAGGTACGGCCTCGTCCCAGGTCTCGATGTGACGACCGCCTTTATCGGCGCCATGGGTTTGCTCGCTCAACAGACGCTCATCTGGGGAAGGTTGAAGGAACGCTGGCTCCTGGAACGCTTCGCCGCCGAGCGACTGCGGTGTATCAAATTCCAGGCCTTCGCCGCGGTCTCCGGGGCCTCAGACGCGGCCGGCGTGGCTGCGTTGGCGGAGTCCTTCACGCGTTTGGCGATCGCCAAACTCTCACAAGAACTCCTCGGAGGCCGCGCAGCCCTCCATGAATTCAACCCCGACGCGGTCCAACTCGGGCCAGCGGCCATCACGACAGCTCAGCCGCAGCAGGCTCTCCTGGACGCAGCACAGGAGGCCTACGAGCAGCTGCGACTGTCGGTCCAGTCACAGCATTTCGAAAGTCAGCAGCAGCTGGCCCGCGAAAAGGATCGCGCTCCCGCGCTGGTGGCTGAGTTGAGCTTCGTGCTCGGGGGACTCGTGGCTTGTCTGGCGATCATTATGACAGGCGGCGGACGGCTGTTTGAGCAACACGTAAGCGGGCTGGCCGAGTCGTGGCTGCATTTCGCCACATGGTCGCTTTTCGCCATAAGCGCCGTGACGGCGGTCTATCAGCGCGCGGTTTCGCGTCAGGTCAACGCGGAGCGCTATCTACGCTATGCCCAGGAGATCCGGGAGCTTCGCAATCACTATCCTCACGAGGACGCAGCGGGCTTTACCCAAAGCGTTCGCCAAATGGAAAAGCTGGAACTGCACGAGTTGGAAGAGTTCTCGCGCGAAGCCGAGCGGTCCAGTTACGTGTTCTAAGTCCAGCTGCCGATGCCGCACCGATCGGCCGCGACCCCAGTTGCGGATGAAACTTGATCGGAGACTTACCCCGCCCGTTCGCCGGGCAGCGGCGCGACGGAGACGAGTTGCCGAACGACTGTCTGCACCGCCACGCCTGGTCTGATCCGGTTTCGACCATCGGACGGCCCAAGGCGGAGACCAATTGGCGTTGTTGCCCTGACGACCCCTCAATCCGAATTCGGGCATGGCGGGAGCGAAGCCGCCGCCGCTGGTCCAAATCGCGCGGATCCGTGCCATGTTGGGTTCGCCATACGCGCAATCGGCCGGGCTCTTGGACAGCCTTGGATTGGGAACCATGTCGGACCCATCTGCATCGCCTGCTGCGGCGCTCGAGCCGCCGATGAAGCCGCCGCGACCCGCACGGCTGCGCGATCTGGCGTCGGTCAGCGCGGTCCTGAAGACCGGCATCGCGGAGACACTCGTCGATCGTTTCGGCCGCCAGGCCGCCACCGACGCCATTCGCGCCGCGCTGCAGGAGGCGCGCCAAGCTGTGGGCGGCGGCGCGCCTTCGGCCCCCACCGCCGAAAACCTGGCGGCCGCCGCGCTCGCCCGACTGGAAGCGCAAGCGCGCTCCGACCTGCGACCGCTGTTCAACCTCACCGGCACCGTTCTGCACACCAACCTGGGCCGCGCCTTGCTGGCCGAAGCGGCGATCGAAGCGGCGGTCGCGGCCATGCGCGATCCGATGGCCCTGGAATACGACCTGCCATCCGGCCGCCGCGGGGAACGCGACGACCATGTGCGGGCGCTGCTCTGCGATCTGACTGGGGCGGAGGACGCCACCCTGGTCAACAACAACGCCGGCGCCGTGCTGCTCGCCCTCAACACCCTGGCCGGCGGCCGCGAGGCCATTGTCTCGCGCGGCGAGCTGATCGAGATCGGCGGCGCGTTCCGGATGCCGGACATCATGCAGCGGGCCGGTGCGCGGCTTGTGGAGATCGGAACCACCAACCGCACCCACGCCAAGGACTACCGGGCGGCCGTGACGCCCGAGACCGGGGTGATCCTCAAGGTCCACACCTCCAACTACCGGATCCAGGGCTTCACCGCAGAGGTCGACGCCGATGAGCTGGCGGCGATCGCCGCGGACGCCGGCGTCCCGCTGATGCACGACCTGGGCTCCGGCACGCTGCTGGATCTGGCGCGTTATGGGCTGCGGCGTGAGCCGACGGTCCGCGATGCGGTCGCGCAAGGGGCCGGGATCGTGACCTTCTCCGGCGACAAGCTGCTGGGCGGGCCGCAGGCGGGCTTCATCGTCGGACACAAGGCGCTGATCGCCGCCATCAACCGCAATCCGATGAAGCGCGCCTTGCGGATCGACAAGATCCGGCTGGCGGCGATCGCGGCGACGCTCGAGCTCTATGGCGATCCCGACCGTCTCGTCGAACGCCTGCCGACCTTGCGGTTGCTGGCCCGTCCGCATGCGGAGATCGCTATGCAGGCCGCGCGCCTAGCGCCGGCCGTGGCGCGAGCTGTCGGCACGATCTTCACCGTGGCGCCATGCGATTGCCGCAGCCAGATCGGCTCCGGCGCCCTGCCCATGGACACCCTCGCAAGCGGCGGCCTGGTCATCCAGTCGCGGCAGGGGACGCGAGCGCTGGAACGGCTAGCGGCGGCGCTGCGCGCGCTTGACTGGCCGGTTCTGGGGCGGATGGAGAACGGCGGGTTGATACTGGACTTGCGCTGCCTGACCAATGAAGCCGCGTTTCTTGCCTCTCTGTCGGGCCTGGATAGCCATGCGCTGGCTTGAGCCCCCGACAGGGCGGCGCTCTGAGAGGCCGGCGCCATGATCATCGGCACGGCCGGTCACGTCGATCATGGCAAGACCGCCCTGGTCAAGGCGCTGACCGGGGTGGATGGGGACCGGCTCAAGGAGGAGCAGGCGCGGGGCGTCACGATCGACCTGGGGTTCGCCTACCTGCCGATCGCGGATGGCCAGGTGCTCGGCTTCGTCGACGTGCCAGGGCACGAACGCTTCGTGCGCACCATGCTGGCCGGCGCCACTGGGATCGACTTCGCCCTGCTGGTGGTCGCCGCCGACGAGGGCGTCAAGCCGCAGACGCTGGAGCATCTGGCGATCATCGACCTGCTGGGCGTCGGACAGGGGCTGGTGGTCCTGAGCAAGGCCGATCTCGTGGCGCCCGAACGCCTCGGCGCGGTGGCCGCGGAGCTCAAGCCGGCGATCGCCGGAACCGTGCTGGAGGCGGACGAACCTTTACCGGTGTCCGCCGTGACCGGACAGGGGCTCGACGCCTTGCGCGCCCGTCTGGCGGCGGCTGCGGCCGGCAGAGCGCAGCGGTCCGCCGAGGCCCGGTTCCGTCTGGCCGTGGACCGGGCGTTCACCCTGCGAGGCGTGGGCGTCGTCGTCACCGGCACGGTGTTGTCGGGGATGGTCCATGTCGGCGATCAGCTTCTCATCAGCCCATCCGGCCTGCCGGTGCGGGTGCGCTCGCTGCACGCCCAGAACCGGCGGGCGGAGGTTGGACAGCCCGGCGACCGCTGCGCGCTCAACCTGACAGGCGCGGGCGTCTCAAAGGAGGCCGTGCGTCGGGGCGACATGGTGCTCGATCCCGAGTTGCACGCCCCGACCGACCGCATCGACGCCAGGCTGCGCGTCCTGGGCGGCGAGGCCAAGGCCATCGGCCAGTGGTTCCCCGCGCGGCTGCATCACGCGGCGGCCGAAGTCGGCGCCCGCATCGTTCCCCTGGGCGAGGCGCCCATCGAACCCGGCCAAGAGGGCGACGTCCAGCTGGTGCTCGATCGGCCCATCGCCGCCGCGCTTCCGGATCGCTTTGTGCTGCGGGATGTATCCGCCCGACGTACGATCGCCGGCGGTCGTTTTATCGATCTGCGCGGTCCGCCCCGTCGGCGGCGCACGCCCGAGCGGCGGCGGCAGCTCGAAGCGCTCGCCCTGCCCGATCCAGCCGCCGCCTTCACAGCCCTCCTGGACACACCGCCTTTCGCCTGGGACCTGGCGGCCTTCGCCCGCGACCATGCCCTGTCGGCGACACAAGCCCAGCAATTGGTCGGGCAATCGGGGGTGATCCAGCTGCAGGCCGGCCTCGCCGGCGTCGCCCTCTCGCCCGAGCGGTGGCGCGGATTCACGTCGGATCTCATCGAGAGGCTCGCCGCCTATCACAGCGAGAACCCCGACTTGCAGGGCTTAGGCCGGGAAAAGCTGCGCCTGCAACTGCAGCCTCGGCTGCCTGCTCAGGTGTTCGCCGCCGCCCTGCAACGGCTGGCCGGCGCGGGCGAGCTGGTCTTGGATGGGGCCTTTGTCCGGCTCGAGGGCCACACGGCGCGGCTGGCGCCCGGCGATGAGGCGGCCTGGGCCCTGATCGCGCCGCGCCTGGGCGGAGCGGAGCGGTTCCGGCCGCCGCGGGTCCGCGACCTGGCCGACGCGACCGGACGCCAGGAGCGCGACATCCGGCGCCTGTTCAAACTCGCCGGACGATTGGGTTGGGCCGACGAGATCGCGCAGGATCACTTCTTCCTGCGCGCGACAGTCCGGGAGATGGTCGCCATCAGCCTTGAGGAGGCCGCTCGGGCGGACGGCGGGGCCTTCACCGCCGCGCAATTCCGCGACCGCGTCGACAACGGCCGCAAGGTCGCCATCCAGATCCTCGAATTCCTCGATCGGCACGGCGTCACGCTGCGCAAGGGCGATCTGCGACGTATCAACCCGCATCGGCTGGACCTCTTCGGCCCGATCGTGGTTTCATCGCCCGGTGCGGCTGGAGGAGAGTCGTCCCTGGTGGGGCGTTCGGACTTCAAATCCGAGTGGGGCAGCGAGCCTGTCCCAGGTGGGTTCGACTCCCATTCTCTTCCGCCATCCGCACCCTGGAGCGGGTCCTGATGACGGCGGACTACGCGACGGACTTCGACGAGTGGCTGGTCGAGACCTTTGCCAGAGTGGGCGAATTCACCGTGCTGATCGTGCTGGTGGAGATCGGCGAAACCACAGCCGGTCTGCTGTGCTCGTCCTATCTGCACGTCATCGGCGACGAGACGCGCTGGCCGGATATTGTGGAGATGTTCGTGGGCGCCGGGGCGGCCTGGAACGGCGCGGCCTTCTTCCAGGCGGATCGCGCCGGGCTGGTGCGGGATCCAGTCGCGCGCCACCGCCTGCAATCGCTGATGCGCCACCTCGAAAGCGACCGCTCCCTCTTGAAACACGCCGAGTTCTTCGACGGCCGGGGCCTGCGGCTCAAGATCGAAGAAACCACTCCGCCATGAACCGCGCCGAGGGGCGTCGGGAACCGTTCGCGAGCGTGCGCGTTTGCCGGCTTGTGGGCGTATTTTTGAATCGAAATCCCACCGCGAACGTGTCTTAACTTGCATTGTTCGCGTTAGGTCGGTTCGCCGGAGCACATGGCCCGGAGCCCATGGCAATGACCCTCAGTCGTCGCGGCTTTATCCAGCTCACCGGCGCCGGTCTGGCGGCGTCCGGTCTCGGCGTGCTCGGTTTCGCCGCCGCCGGCCCAGCGCTGGCGGACTCGATGCGGCCGTTCAAGCTGACCCACGCCACGGAGACGCGGAACACCTGCACCTATTGCTCGGTCGCGTGCGGCATACTGATCTACAGCCTCGGCGACCGGGCCATCAACGCAACGTCGAACATCATCCACATCGAGGGTGATCCGGACCATCCGGTGAACCGCGGCACGCTGTGTCCGAAGGGCGCGGCGCTGCTCGATGTCGTGCACGCGCCGACGCGGCTGAAAGTCCCCAAATACCGCGCGCCCGGTTCGGCCGAGTTCAAAGAGGTCTCCTGGGACTTCGCGCTCGACCGCATCGCCACGCTGATGAAGAAAGATCGCGATGCGAACTTCATCGCGCAGAACGCGGCCGGGACCACGGTCAATCGCTGGATCAGCACGGGCATGCTGGCCGCGTCGGCCTCCTCCAGCGAAACCTCCTATTTGACCTGGAAGGTGGCCCGCTCGTTCGGGATGCTGGTCTTCGACAATCAGGCGCGTGTCTGACACGGACCGACGGTGGCCAGTCTGGCTCCAACATTCGGTCGAGGGGCGATGACCAACACATGGCAGGACATCAAGAACGCCAATGTGGTGGTGGTCATGGGCGGCAACGCCGCCGAGGCCCATCCCTGCGGATTCAAGTGGGTCATCCACGCCAAGATCGAGAACCACGCCAAGCTGGTGGTGGTCGATCCGCGCTTCACGCGCACCGCCTCGGTCGCTGACGTCTACGCCCCGATCCGCCCTGGAACCGATATCGCGTTCTTGAACGGCGTGATCCGCTACCTGCTCGAGAAGGACCTCATCCAGCACGACTATGTGCGGGCCTACACCAACGCCAGTTTGATTGTGAAGGACGGCTTCGGCTTCGAGGACGGGCTGTTCACTGGCTACAAGGAGGACACCCACAGCTACGACAAGACGAGCTGGGACTATGAGCTCGACGGCCAGGGCTACGCGAAGGTCGACGACACCTGGCAGGACCCGCGCTGTGTGATCAACCTGTTGCGCAAGCACGTCGATCGCTACACGCCGCAGATGGTGTCGAGCATCTGCGGCACGCCGCAGGACAAGTTCCTGGAAATCTGCGCGCTGTTCGCCACGACGGCGGCGCCCGACAAGGCGATGACCAGCCTGTTCGCCCTGGGCTGGACCCAGCATTCGGTCGGCGCGCAGAACATCCGCGCCATGGCGATGGTCCAGTTGCTGCTCGGCAACATCGGGGTGGCCGGCGGCGGGATGAACGCGCTCCGCGGCCATTCCAACATCCAGGGGCTGACCGACGTCGGCCTGCTGTCGACCTCGATGCCGGGCTACCTCGTCCTGCCCAAGGACAGCGAGCCGACCTACAAGCAATACATGGCGACGCGGCAATACAAGCCGTTGCGCCCGGGCCAGGTCAGCTATTGGCAGAACTACGGGAAGTTCTTCGTCAGCTTACAGAAGGCGATCTATGGCGACGCGGCCCGCGCCGACAACGATTGGGCCTACGACTGGCTGCCGAAATTCGACGGCGGCGGCTACGACATCATCCGAGCCTTCGAGATGATGAACGCCGGCCAGATGAACGGCTACATCTGCCAGGGCTTCAACCCGATGCAGGCCTTCCCGGACCGGGGCAAGATCCGCAGGGGCCTGAGCAAGCTGAAATTCCTCGTGGTGATGGATCCGCTGGACACCGAGACGTCGCGGTTCTGGGAAAACTTCGGCCCGCAGAACCCGTCCGACCCCGCCAAGATCCAGACCGAAGTCTTCCAGCTGCCGACAACCTGCTTCGCCGAGGAGACCGGCTCCCTGGTCAATTCGTCCCGCTGGATGCAATGGCACTGGAAGGCGGCCGACCCGCCGGGCGAGGCGCAGACCGACATCTGGATCATGTCAGGCATCTTCCACCGCATGCGGGAGATGTACCGCAAGGAAGGCGGCGCCTTCCCCGATCCGATCCTCAACCTGACCTGGAGCTACACCAACCCGACGGATCCGGATCCGGAAGAACTGGCCAAGGACATGAACGGCCGGGCGCTGGCGGACATCAAGGACCCGACGGGAACGGTCACCCAGCACGCCGGCCAACTGCTGGACGGGTTTTCCCAGTTGCGCGACGACGGCACGACGACGTCGGGTTGTTGGATCTTCTCGGGCAGCTTCACCGAGAAGGGCAACCAGATGGCCCGGCGCGACGCCACCGACCCGCGCGAGCAGGGCCTGGCGCCGAACTGGGCTTGGTCCTGGCCGGCCAACCGACGGATCATGTACAACCGCGCCAGCGCCGATCCCAACGGCAAGGCGTGGAATCCGAAGAAGCCGATCATCGAGTGGAACGGCAGCCATTGGGCGGGCATCGACGTGCCTGACTTCGTGCCGACGATCGCGCCCTCGGAGTCGGCCGGCCCCTTCATCATGAACGCCGAGGGCGCCGGACGGCTGTTCGCCCGCGACCAGATGGCCGAGGGCCCGTTCCCCGAGCACTACGAGCCCTTCGAGTCGCCGTCGCCGAACCTCCTGCATCCCAAGGTGAAATCCAATCCCGCCGCGCGGGTGTTCGCCGACGACAGGGCCGCGTTCGGCAGCGCGGCGGACTTCCCCTATGTGGCCACCACCTATCGCCTGACCGAGCATTTCCACTTCTGGACCAAGCACGCGCTGATCAACGCGATCCTGCAGCCCGAGGAGTTCATCGAGATCGGCGAAGCCCTGGCCAAGGAAAAGGGCATCGGGCAGGGCGGCTGGGTTCGGGTGTCCTCGAAGCGCGGGTTCGTCGTCTGCAAGGCCTATGTGACCAAGCGCATCAGGCCGCTGCAGGTGAACGGCAAGGCGACGCACGTGATCGGCGTGCCGATCCACTGGGGCTTCACCGGCCAGGCCCGCAAAGGGTTCGGCGCCAACACCCTGACGCCGTCGGTGGGCGACGCCAACACCCAGACGCCGGAATTCAAGGCGTTCCTCGTCAATATAGAGAAAGCAAGCGGGCCCGCGACCTGACGTCGCCGCTGGCCGAGGAGCCGTCCATGACAGAGCTGCAGTCACAGGACTATATCCGGCGCTCGGCCTCGACGCTGACGCCGCCGTCAGCTCGCCGCCACGAGCAGGAGGTCGCCAAGCTGATCGACGTCAGCCGCTGCATCGGCTGCAAGGCCTGCCAGTCCGCCTGCATGGAATGGAACGACCTGCGCGGCGAGGTCGGACACTTCGAGGGCTCCTACGACAATCCCAAGGACCTGGACCCGAACACCTGGACCCTGATGCGTTTCACCGAATGGGAGAACGACAAGGGCGATCTGGAATGGCTGATCCGCAAGGACGGCTGCATGCATTGCGAGGATCCCGGTTGCCTGAAGGCCTGCCCGGCGCCGGGCGCGATCGTGCAGTACGCCAACGGAATCGTCGACTTCAACAGCGAGGCCTGCATCGGCTGCGGCTATTGCGTGAAGGGCTGCCCGTTCGACATCCCGCGGGTGAGCCAGAAGGACCACAAGTCCTACAAATGCACCCTCTGCTCCGACCGGGTCGCCGTCGGGCTGGAGCCGGCCTGCGTCAAGGCCTGCCCGACCGGGGCGATCATGTTCGGGTCGAAGTCGGACATGACGGCCTGGGCCGGCGAGCGGGTCGAGGAGCTGAAATCCCGCGGTTTCAAGAACGCCGGCCTCTATGACCCAGCGGGCGTCGGCGGCACGCACGTGATGTATGTCCTGCACCATGCCGACAAGCCGTCGATCTATGCGGGCCTGCCGGACAGTCCGCAGATCAGCCCCTTCGTCGGGCTCTGGAAGGGCGCCGTGAAGCCCCTCGCCGTGGCCGGGATCGCCCTGGCGGCGATCGCCGGTTTCTTCCATTCGGTGGTCGCGGGCCCCAACGAAGTGCAGCCGGAGGACGAAGCCGAAGGGCGGCGGCTGCTCGATCGTCAGGATGACGCGCCATGACCCCTGCCGAGGGAAACGTGGTCCGCTACGCGACCGTGACGCGGGTCAACCACTGGATCACGGCGATCTGCTTTGTGCTGCTCACCCTGTCCGGCCTGTCGATGTTCCATCCCATATTCTTCTTCGTCTCGACGCTGTTCGGCGGCGGCCAATGGACCCGCGCGGTCCATCCCTGGATCGGGATCGTCCTGGTGCTCAGCTATGCCGGGCTGGTGGCGCAGTCCTGGCGCGAAAACCTATGGAATCCAGACGACACCGCCTGGGTGCGCAAATTCGACCGGGTCCTGGAAAACGACGCGGAGGGCGTTCCCGAGGTCGGGCGGTTCAACGCCGGCCAGAAGTCCGTCTTCTGGGCCATGGCCCTGCTGATCCCGGTGCTGCTGTTCACCGGCCTCGTGATCTGGGAGGTCTATTTCTCGGGCTTCACGCCGCTCGTCGTGCAGCGCATCGCCGTCCTGGTCCATTCGCTCGCCGCGATCGCCGCCATCCTGGTCTGGATCGTCCATGTCTATGCCGGGATCTGGGTCCGCGGGTCGCTGCGGGCGATGACCCGAGGCGACGTGACGCCCGGCTGGGCCTGGCGCCATCACCGCAAGTGGTTGCGCAGCCTGGCCGAGCCCAGGTCCGCCGGGCCAGATCCGCGCGCTGAGAGGGCGCCGTGAGACAGGGTGAGGTCGGATCGACCGCGTCGTGGATCGGAAATCCGCAAGGCGGCGTCGTTGCGCCCGATCCCCTGATCCTGCCCGATCCCACCGTGCGCTTCGCGGCCACCGCTGCGCGGCTGCGCAGCCTGGCGGACGGCCATCCGATGGCCGACTGGCTGCGCTTCATGGCCGGCCTGGCGCAGGCCCAGCATGACGCCGCGTCCACGCTTGGCGCCCTCGCCGCCCCGGACGCCGACCTGGTCAGCCAGGCGGTCGAGGCGCGTATGCCGCCGCTCGCCGCCGACGGCCACCGCCGCGACCCGTTGTGGCGCGAGAGCCTCGCCATCCTGCTCGACAGCTCCGACGACGGGCCGTTCGGCGGGTCGGTTCCCGCGGAGGCGCGGGCGGTGATGCAGAGCCTGCGCGCGCGGGGCGTCCCGGCCACGGAAAAGCTGGCGGACGATTTCCTGAGCGGCGGCGTGGCGCCGGCCGACATGGGTGCGGCGCTCTATGTGGCGGCGGCCCTGCAGGCCTATTTCACCTGTCTCGCAGGACGACTTTCCTCCGCGGACCTGCGGCTGTTGCCGGAGCGCGGCCTATGCCCATGCTGCGGCTCCTCGCCGGTGTCGGGCGTGGTGACGGCGTCGGGGCCGACGCCTGGCACGCGCTACCTTCATTGTTCGCTCTGCTCCACCGCCTGGAACCACGTGCGGGCGGTCTGCATCACTTGCGGCAAGTCGCGCGCGGTGTCCCTGCTGGCGATCGAGGGGGATTCCGGCGCGGTCAAGGCCGAGACCTGCGGCGACTGCCGCAGCTACGCCAAGATGCTGTACCAGCTGCAGGACATGAAGGTCGATCCGGTCGCCGATGACCTGGCGTCGCTGGGATTGGACCTCCTGGTCGCCGAGGCCGGCTGGTCGCGCCACGCGCCCAACCCTCTCCTGCTGCTGCGCTAGGCCGCCCGGGTGTCTCGCGCAGCCACCGTCATCCTCTGCGGCGGATCGTCCTTGCGGATGGGAGCGGACAAGGCGCGCCTCGATTGGGACGGCGTCTCCGCGATCGACTGCCTGGCGGCCGTCTCGCAGGACCTGGGGATCCGGATGGTGCTGACGGCAGGCGCAGACTATGGACTGCCCGCCGTGTTCGACGCGGTCCCAGGCGCGGGTCCGTGCGGCGGCGTCCTCGCCGCGGCGGCGCGGCTGCGCGCCGAGAGCTACGCGCGGGCGCTGATCCTGGCGGTCGACGCGCCTACGGTCACCGCCTCCGACCTGCGACCGCTTCTCGAGGCCGGGGACCCAGGCGCCGCCTACGAGGGCCTGCCGCTGCCGATGGTGATCGATCTCGCCGCCATTCCCCGCGCCGCCGAGGCGCCCTGGCCGCTGAAGCGGCTGGTGCAGACCGCGGGGCTTGTGGTCCTGCCGTGCAGCGATGAGGCGAGGCCGAGGCTCCGGGGCGCCAATACGCCGGAAGAACGCCAGCAACTTCTGGCCCGGCCCGGACCCACGCGACTGACGGACCCTCTCAGGACACCCGATCCGGCCGCGTGAAGACCTCGAAGCCGTCGCGCCGGGCGACGCCGATCAGTGTGATCGCGGCCTGCTCCGCCGTCCTGATCGCCAGGGCCGTCGGCGCGGAGACCGCGACCAGCACCTGGGCGCCCATGACCGCGGCCTTCTGGACCATCTCCACCGAGATGCGGCTGGTGAGGAACAGGACGCCGTCGGGCCGAGGCTTGTCCGCGGCCGCAAGCGCGCCGACGAGCTTGTCCAGCGCGTTGTGGCGGCCCACGTCTTCGCGCAGGCAGGTGAACCCGCCGGACATCGCCCACCACGCCGCGGCGTGCGCCGCCCGGGTCGAGGCGCCGAGCGCCTGATGCTGCGGCAACGCCTCGAGCGCGGCGCCGATCTGGCTCGGCGAGACGCGGAGCCCTTCCGGCGCCGCGGGCGTGGCGCGCATGGCCTCGCCCAGGCTGTCGATGCCGCAAAGCCCGCACCCCGTCGGCCCCGCCAGATAGCGCCGCCGGCTGGCGAGCGTCTCTGAACGCGACCGGGAGAGCCACATCCGCGCCTCGATCCCGAGCTCGGTCTCGACGACCTCGAGGCTTTCGATCTCCGAGGCGTCGGCAATAATCCCCTCGGTGAGGCTAAAGCCCAAGGCGAAGTCTTCAAGGTCCGCGGGCGTAGCCATCATCACCGCCGTCGTTGAGCCGTCGTGAACCAGGGCCACGGGCGTCTCCTCCGGGACCTCGCGGAGATCGGGCGTCACGCCGTGTGATCCCACACGCATGACGGGGGTCCGGAGGCTGACCTGTGGCGATGAACCTGGACGGATCTGGCGAAGGGTCATGCTGGGCTCGCTCGGCTAGGCTGGCTCCCCGGGGGCCAACATAGCTTACATGCAACCGGCGCGATGTCGGCGCCGCTGGAGCGTCAGGGGCCGTCGCCCCAAGGGAGCTGCGACGACGGCCTCCACGACGACGGACTTCGGCCAGTACTCAGCCGAATCACATCACCGGCGCAGGTCCATTGACGGCGCCTGGCCCCGGCAGGCCAGACCTACGGCTCAGGTTGGCGGGCCGCTGCGCGAAATGCGCGTGCGAGCAGCGCAGAGCCTCGGTTGTATGCATGTTTCGCGGGCAGAAGCCGCCCTGAGGCGAGACGCCAGGCCGCGCCGGACCCCGATTGCCGCACCGCTGTTGGACCTTGTAGGTTGGCTCCATGAGCCTGAGGCGGGGAACAGATGGCGCGAGCATGACCGCCTCGCCGATCTTCGAAAGGCGATACCGCCGCCGCCGGCTGATGTTGGCCTGCGGGGTGGCTGCGCCATTGTTGGCCCTGGCTTCGACCCTGACCGCCATGGCCGCCTATCCCCACTTCAACCCCGCGCGGCAGTACCTCAGCGAACTGGGCGGCGCCTCGGCAAGCCGGCCGCTGATCTTCAACGCCGGGGTCTTTGCGGCCGGCGTGATGGCGGCCCTGGCGGGCGTCGGCTTCGGCCTGGCGATCGCCGCCCTGACCCGGGCGCGCGTCATCGCCGTGCTGACCGTGACGGTGTTCTTGCTGGCCGGCTACGGCCTGACCCAGGCGGCGATCTATCCCTGGCCGGACAAGCGCCACCTGGCGATCAACCTCGCGCTGGGCATCCAGCTGGCCCCGCTGCTCCTGATCTGGGGGCTCTGGCCGCGCCGCGACCTGCGCCGCCTGAGGGCGTTCCTCGCCGCGGCGTTCCTGGCCATGGCGGTGCTGACCGTCCTCACCAAACACCTGATCTTCCCGGCCTTGGTGAACGACGACAACGTTGGGTGGTGGGAGCGCGGTTACGCCATCATCCTGGTCGGCTGGGTGGGCGTCGCCGCCTATTTGCTCGACCGGCGCCTGCGAGAAGAGTCACCGGCGCCCAAAACCGCCTAGACAACGCCCACTAATCAAGCGAATGGGAGAATTCACAAGTTCGTGATTGCTTGCGCGCGAATCCCTAGAATGCTGCGTCGCAACACTGCGGACGGGCGCCTCTCACCGGAGGCGGGGGAACTTGAGGCCTATGACCACGCTGGCGAGCCGCCTGGAAAGACCGAGCCCCGCCACTGAGGCTGTGCCGGCGCCTGCGCCGTGGCTCCCCGCGGAAGCGCCGCTGGCGATGCCGCGCCAATCCTTCGACGAAGCAGACGCGCCGGAACTGGCGGAGGCCATTCCCGCCACCTCGCCGAGCGGCGTAACCCACCGGCGGCTGATGGTGTTCGGCGGCGCCTGGCTTTTGACCATCCTGATCGCGATCGGTCCGTTCGTGCTCTACGAACGCGCGGGCTTCAACGGCTTGGAGACCGTCGGCCTGGGGGTCTTCGTTGTGCTCTGCGGCGCCATCGCCACTTGGTTCTGTACAGCGGTCGCCGGCCACTTCGTGCTGTCGGGAGGACGCGAGCAGGACGACCTGCATTTCTCGCCGCATCCGTCCCTGCCGACCGGGCGCACGGCGCTGCTCATGCCGCTCTATAACGAAGACGCGAGCGCCGCCTTCGGACGCCTCGCCGCGCTCGACGCTTCCCTGGCGCGTCTCGGCGCCTCCCCGGTCTTCGACATCTTCGTGCTCAGCGACTCAACACGCGAGGATTGCGCCGCCGCCGAGGCCGCCGCCTTCCGCGCCATGCGTCCGTCGGCGCACAGCCGGCTCTACATGCGCCGCCGGCTTCAGAACGTCGAGCGCAAGGCCGGCAACATAGCCGAATGGGTCCGCCGGTTCGGCGGCGCCTATGAGTTCATGGTGATCCTCGACGCCGACAGCACCATGGCCGGCGAGACCCTGCTGCGCCTGGCCGACGCCATGGAATGCAATCCGGGCGTCGGCCTGATCCAGACCGCGCCGACCATCACCGGCGCCACGACCCTGTTCGCGCGAATGTTGCAGTTCGGCGTGCGTATGTACGGCCGCGTCGCCGCCGCAGGCCTAGCCTGGTGGGCCGGCTCGGAGGCCAGTTACTGGGGCCACAACGCCATCGTGCGCACCCGCGCCTTCGCCGCGGCGTCCGGCCTGCCGATCCTGCAGGGCGTGAAGCCGTTCGGCGGCCACGTGCTGAGCCATGACGTCGTGGAAGCCGCCCTGCTGCGCCGCGCCGGCTGGGCCGTCCACGTCACCGCCGCCCTGGACGGCAGCTGCGAAGAGACGCCGCCGACCCTCCTGGACTTCATCCAGCGCGACCACCGCTGGTGCCAGGGCAACCTGCAGCACCTGCGCCTGATCGGCGCCAAGGGCCTGCATCCCCTGAGCCGCGCCCAGCTGGGCATGGGCTGCATGGCCTATCTGGCCTCGCCGCTGTGGTTCGCCGGACTGGTGATCGGGCTCGCCCTGCAGCTCAAGAACCCGCCCGACTGGGACTCGTTCTGGTACTTTCTGAACCCGCGCTTCACGCCGTTCATGCTGACCTCGCTGCTGTCGGCCATCCTGCTGATCGGCCCGAAGATCCTGGGCTGCGCCCTGGTGCTGAGCCGCCCCGGCGAACGGCGCGCCTTCGGCGGAGCCCCCGCGGTGCTGAAGGGCATGGGAACCGAGATCCTGCTGTCCGCGGCCCTGGCCCCCGTCCTTATGGTCGCCAACACCAAGGCGGTCTTCATGACCCTTCGTGGCCGTGACATCGGCTGGCGGCCACAGCAGCGCGACGCGGTCGGCGTGGCCTGGCGCGACGCCTTCCGGGCCATGACCTGGCAGATGATCGCCGGCGCGGGTTTCGTTGCGGCGCTCTGCGTGCGGCCCGACCTTTCGGTCTGCTTCGCGCCGATCGTGCTGCCGCTGCTGTTCGCCGCGCCCCTGGCGGTCTTCACGTCGCGCCATCGCGCCATGGCCGACCTGCTCAAGACGCCCGACGACCTGGGCGTCAGCGCCACCCCGGTGGTGTTCCGCGCCAGCCTTCGCCCGGCCGCCGCGGCTCACGGTCAGGATGCGATCTCCGTCCAGAGCTGATCGGCCGCCTGGGCGCGGCGCCGAACGCGGCGTAGGTTCGTCCGGCTTGGGGACAAAGGGCGGTCGCTGCGCCTGGAGCCTCACCGAGAGACGAGGCGCGCCTGAATGCCGGCCTATGAGTTCACCGAGGACTGGTTCTCGCGCCACGCCGGCGTCTGGCGCCAGATCCTCGAGCGGTTCGCGCCGCGGCGGCTGCTGGAGATCGGCTCCTATGAGGGCTGCTCCGCTTGCTTCCTGATCGACGAATGCGGCAAGGCCGGCCCTGTCGACCTGCATTGCATCGACACCTGGCAGGGCGGCATCGAACACGACCCCGCCACGATGGCTGAGGTCGAGGCCCGCTTCGATCGCAACCTGGACCTCGCCGTCCAGGCCGCGCCAAATCCGGTGACGGTGACGAAGCACAAGGCGGCTTCGACGGTGGCCCTGGCCCATCTGATGACGGCCGAACCGGCCGCTGGCTTCGACCTGATCTACATCGACGGCTCCCACCAGGCGCCTGTGGTCCTGGCAGACGCGGTGATGGCCTTCCAACTCCTCAGGGTCGGCGGGATCATGATCTTCGACGACTATCTCTGGTCGCGTCAGGAGGCCGGCCAGCAGGACTTCTACGACCTGCCGAAACCGGCCATCGATGCCTTCGTCAACATCTATCAGCGCAAGCTGGGCCTCATCGGCGCCCCACTCTACCAACTCTATGCGCAAAAGATCGCCAGCTAGGCTCCGCTGAGCCGTCAGGCTGTTTACCTGGCCGCCGCGCTCAGCCTATCGTCCGGCCTCGTTTTCGGGGATGGGGCATTTCCATGAGTTTGTGGAAGTTGGCGGTCGCGTTGGTCGCGGCTGCGGCGGTCAGTGGTTGCGCGACGGCGCCGCCGGCCAAGAGTACGCAGACCAGCGCGGCGCCAAGCGGGCCGCCGGCCAAGCCGAAGCCCCTGCCGCCGGGCCTCGACCCGATGGTCCGGGCTGACGCCTTCCCCTCGACCTACAAGGCCATGCCCAGCCACGCGACCGCCGTGGTCGGCGCCAGCGTCTTCACCGGCACGGGCCAGCTGATCGAGAACGGCACGGTGCTGGTCAAGGACGGCAAGGTCGAGGCGGTCGGCGCGGGCCTCGCGGTTCCCGCCGGCTACGACACGGTCGACGCCCACGGCAAGTGGGTGACGCCCGGCCTGATCGACGCCCACTCGCACCTGGGCGTCTACGCCTCGCCCGCCGTGCAGGCCAATTCCGACGGCAACGAACTGACCAATCCGGTGACGGCCGAGGTCTGGGCCGAGCATTCGGTCTGGCCGCAGGACCCCGGTTTCAACACCGCCCGCATCGGTGGCGTGACCACGATCCTGGTGCTGCCGGGTTCGGGCAACCTGATCGGCGGCCGTGGGGTGACCCTGCGCAACATCCCAGCGCGCACCGTCCAGGACATGAAGTTCCCCGACGCGCCCTACGTCCTGAAGATGGCCTGCGGCGAGAATCCCAAGCGGGTCTACGGCTCCAAGGGCCGCGCGCCTTCGACGCGGATGGGCAATGTCGCGGGCTACCGCGCGGCCTGGATCAACGCCGCCGACTACCAGGGCCGCTGGGACGAGTACCGGGCGAAGATCAGCAAGGGCGAGAAGGCCGATCCGCCGAAGCGCGACCTGGGCCTCGACACCCTCTCGGCCGTTCTGCGCGGCGAGATCCTGGTGGAGAACCACTGCTACCGGGCCGACGAGATGGCCCAGATGATCGATATCTCCAAGGAGTTTGGCTACCACGTCGCCGCCTTCCACCACGCGGTGGAGGCCTACAAGATCGCCGACCTGCTGGCCGAGAACCACATCTGCGTCGCCACCTGGGCCAACTGGTGGGGCGGCAAGATGGAGATGCTGGACGGCATCGAGGCCAACGCCGCGTTGGTCAACGCGGCCAAGGGCGGTTGCGCGATCATCAAGTCCGACGACCCCGACCTGATCCAGCGGCTGAACCAGGAGGCCGCCGAGGCCCTGGCCGCCGGACGCGCCGCGGGCCTGACCATCACCGAGGCGGACGCGATCAAGTGGATCACCTCCAATCCCGCCAAGGCCATTGGTGTCGACAGGCAGACCGGCAGCCTGGAGCCCGGCAAGCGGGCCGACCTGGTGATCTGGGACCACGATCCGTTCTCGATCTACGCCCGCACCGAGCGGGTCTATCTGGACGGCGCGGTCGCTTATGACCGCCGCGATCCGCGATACCAGCCGCGTTCGGACTTCGACCTCGGCCAGCCCGGCGAAGGAGTCCGCTGATGCGTAGAGTTCTGTTCAGCGCCTGCGCCCTTGCAGCCCTCGCCCTCGGCGGCGCGGCGCAAGCCGAAACCATCGCCGTCACCAACGCCAGGATCCTGACCGCCGGTCCGGCGGGCGAGATCGCCACCGGCACGATCGTCTTCAAGGACGGCAAGATCACCGCGGTCGGCGCCAATGTCCCCACGCCTGCCGGCGCCAAGGTGATCGACGCGCACGGCGGCGTGGTCGCGCCGGGCTTCTTCGCCACCGGCTCGCTGCTGGGCGCGGTGGAGGTGGGCTCGCTCGGCAACGATCTGTCGGTCAACAACCCGGCGATCGGCGCCTCCTTCGACATCCAGTACGGGCTGAACCCGGAGTCGGGCCTGTTCCCGGTCGCCCGCCTCGGCGGCCTGACCAGCGCCGTCGTCCTGCCCCTGCCCGTCGGCGGCCGTGGCGGCGAGGACTCCGACGAGGAAGACGACAACGCCTCGAAGTACACCGCCGGCCCCGGCGGCGAAGGCTCCAAGTCCCACGCGCTGTTCGCGGGGACCGGCGCGGTCATCGACCTGGCCGGCCATGAGGCCCTGGTGACCAAGGCCAAAGTGGCCATGGTGGCGCCTTTCGGCCAGTCCGGCGCCCGGGTCGCCGGCGGTTCGCGGGGTGCGGAGTTCGTAGCCCTCAAGGAGGCCCTGGCCGACGTCCGCGACTTCATGAAGAACAAGGCCGCCTATGACCGCGCCGCCTATCGCGACCTGGCGCTGTCCCGCGGCGACCTGGAGGCCCTGATCCCGGTGGTCGAGGGCAAGATGCCGCTCGTGGCCGTGGTGCACCGGGCCTCTGACATCCGCCAGGTCCTGGCCTTCGCCCGCGAGGAGCACATCAAGGTGATCCTGGAAGGCGCCCAGGAGGGCTGGGTCGTGGCCGCCGAGATCGCCAAGGCCGGCGTCCCGGTCCTGCTCAATCCGTTCGACGACCGGCCGGAAAGCTACGAGGAACTGGCGGCCACCATGGACAACGCCGGGCGCCTGTCCGCGGCGGGCGTCACTGTGGCGTTCGAGAGCACCGGCGGATCGGCGCGGGCGCGCGAGACCCGCTACGAGGCGGGGAGCGCTGTGTCGCATGGCATGGCCTATGACGCGGCCGTGGCGGCGATCACCATCAATCCCGCGAAGATTTTCGGCGTCGCCGACCGCACCGGCAGCCTGGAGCCCGGCAAGGACGCCGACCTGGTGATCTGGACCGGCGACCCCTTCGAGCCGCTCAGCCAGCCGACCGCGGTGTTCATCCACGGCCAGGCCCAGCCGATGACCTCCCGACAGATCGAACTGCGCGACCGCTACAAGGACCTCGGCCGCGCCCTGCCGCCCGGCTACACGCACCCGTAAGGCGCGGGGCCTAGCTCCAGGCGCCGCCGAGCGCGCGGGTCAGGTCCACGCTGGCCTGCAGGCGGCGCGTGGCCAGCTGGATCGAGGCCTGCTCGGCCGAGAGCGCCGCGGTTTGCGCCGTGACCACGTCCAGGTAGGTCGCCACACCCTGGCGGTAGCGGATGTTGGCTAGGTCGACGCTGCGCTCCGCCGCGGTGACCGCATCGGTCTGGTCCTTGGCCTCGGCCGCCAGGCGGTTGGCAAGCGCCATCTGGTCTTCCACATCGCGGAAGGCGTCCAGCACCACGCCCCGGTAGTTGGCGCTGGCCTCCTCGAAGGCTGCCTTGGAGGCGCGCACACCGGCCGCGCGCCGGCCGCCGTCGAAGATTGCGCCGACCAGTTACGGGCCGAGCGTCCAGAAGGTGTTCGGCGCCTGCAGGAGATTGACCCCGCCGGCGCTCTGCCAGCCGGCCGTGCCGTCGAGCGTCAGGGACGGGAACAGGGCCGCGCGGGCCACGCCCACGTCGGCGTTGGCGGCCGCGGCGCGGCGCTCGGCGGCGGCGATGTCGGGGCGGCGCTGCAGCAGCACGGACGGCGCACTGACCGCCACTGTCGGCTGCGGCAAGGCCTTGTCGACGGGCGCCAGGCTGAAGGCCGAAGCGCTCTCGCCCACCAGGGCCGCGATGGCGTGCTCCATCAGGGCGCGCTGGGCGGCGACGTCGGTGCGCTGCGCCTTGGCGCTGGAAAGCTGGGTCTCGGCGCGGGCCACATCCAGGCCGGTGGCGTTGCCCCCGTTGTGCAGGATCTGGGTCAGCTCCAGGGCCCGGGCGTAGGCCGTCACGGTCACGTCCAGCAGACGGATCTGGGCGTCGAGGCCGCGGAGCGTCAGGTAGTCGTCCGCCAGGTCGGCCTGCAGGCTGAGCCGCGCCGAGCGCAGGTCCGCCGCGCTCGCCTGGGCCCGGTCGCCGGCGCCCGACGCGATGTTGCGCAAACGTCCCCAGAGGTCGATCTCGTAGGCCACTGAAACGCCGACCTGGTTGGTCGTATAGGCGTTCGGGCCGCCCACGCGCAGGGGCTGGTTGTCGGACCGTCGCGTGCGTTGCGTGCCGGCGTTCCCGTCGATCTCCGGGACTAGGCCGGCGCGCGCCTGAGCGGCCAGCGCACGGGCCTGATCGTAGGCGGCGACCGCCCCCGCCAGCGTCGGATTGGCTTTCTCGGCGCGGGCTTCCAGGTCGTCGAGGACCGGATCGGAGAACATCGCCCACCATGTCCCGCGCGGCTGCGCGTCAGCGGGCTGCGCGGGCGTCCAGGGACCCTGCTCCTTGAAAGCGGGCGCCACCGGCGTCGCCGGCGGGGCGTAGGCCGGCGCCAGCGAGCAGCCGGCGAGCGCCAGCGCGGACGCCCCCGTCGCGAGCAGCCGGATCGCGGCGTGGCTCACGCGCCAGCCGCCTTCTGCGCCGAGGCGCCGGCGATGCGCACCAGGTCGCCGTCCGCCAATGACTCCGGCGGGTTGTCGACGACGCGGTCGCCGGCGGCCAGACCCGAGCCGATCTCCACCGTCGAGCCCAGGTCGCGGGACACCACCACGGGACGGATTTTCACATGATTGTCGGCGCCGACCACGGCGACCACCGGGCCGTTGTGCCGGTACTGGATGGCGGTCACCGGGATGCGGGTCGTGGTGGTCGGCGAGGTCAGGCGGAAGGTCACCTGGGCGTAGTCGCCCGACTTGATGCGCCCATCGGCGTTGTCCATCTGCAGCTCGACCAGCTCGGCGCCGCTTTGCGCGCCAACCGCCTGGGCGTTGTTGGCGACCGTCGCCTTGAAGGTCTGGCCGGCATATTCCGGCACCGCGACGTCGGCGCTTTGGCCCTTCTGGATCAGGGCCGAATAGTTCTGCGGCACGCGGACGTAGATCCTGAGCCTGTGCTGGTCGGCGACGGTGAACAGCGCCGGGTCGGTCGGCCCGCCGGTGGCGCTGATTAGGGCGCCGATGTCGGTGGAGCGGGTGGTGACCACGCCGGCGAAGGGCGCGGTGATCTTCTTGAACGACTCCAGCGCCAGCAGGCGGTTCAGGTTGGCGCGCGAGGAATTGACCAGGGCGTTCTTGGCGGCGAGATCGCCCGACTTCTCCTCGGCCTCCTGCTTGGAGACGGCGTCGGCGGCGACCAGGCCCTCCCAGCGCTTGGCGGTGGTGGCCGCGAGGCCCTGGTTGGCCTGGGCGGTGGCGAGGTCGGCGCGGGCCTGCAGCACCTGCTGGTCGAGGTCGGGCGTGTCGATGTCGGCCAGCACCTGGCCGGCCTTCACCGGAGCGCCGATGTCGACGTACCAGCGCTTCAGATAGCCGGAGACGCGGGCGTGGATCGGGGCGGTGTAGAAGGCCTGCACGTCGCCGGGCAGGGCCAGGTCGCGCGTGCCGCCGCCGTCGATCTTGGCCAGGCCGATCGTCGGGATGGACTGCTGTTGGGTCCAGGACTTCTGGTTCTGGTCGGCGTTGACCCGGCTGACCAGCCCGCTGACCACCACCACCGCGGCGACGCCGCCGGCGACCATGGCCGCAAGCTTCAGGCGGCCCGTGGAGACATGCGTGACCACCGGCGTCGTGCCGCTGTGGCCCGCATCGTGCGGCGCGTCCGGGGTGGGCGTTGAATCAGGCATAGGACTCTCCGGAGACCGGCGCAGGGGCGACCGCGTGGGCCCGGCGGCCATGCACCAGACTGAAGACCACGGGGACGAACATCAGGGTGGCGATGGTGGCGAAGATCAGCCCGCCGATCACGGCGCGGCCCAAGGGCGCGTTCTGTTCGCCGCCCTCGCCGAGCCCCAGCGCCATGGGCGCCATGCCGATGATCATGGCGAGCGCCGTCATGACCACCGGGCGGAAGCGGGTGAAGCCGGCCTCGGTGGCGGCGCGCAGGGCGTCGCCGGTCGCGTTCAGCCGCTCGCGGGCGAAGCTGACCACCAGGATGGAGTTGGCGGTCGCCACGCCCATGCACATGATGGCGCCCGTCAAGGCGGGCACCGACAGGGTCGTGCCCGTGGCGAACAGCATCCAGACGATCCCGGCCAGGGCGGCCGGCAGGGC
>NZ_DATAPY010000094.1:0-29498 GCF_036264965.1 Phenylobacterium sp. | reverse complement strand
CAACGAGGTCCGGACGCTTACATACCCTGCCGCCGACGGCACCCCCATTCCCGCCTTTTTGGTCCTTCCCCGCGGCGTACCGGCGAGGCGGCTGCCGCTGGTCGTGATGGTCCACGGCGGCCCGGCCTCGCACGACAAGCCAGGCTTCGACTGGCAGTCACAGGCGATCGCGTCACTCGGCTATGCGGTGCTCCAGCCGCAATATCGCGGCTCGGATGGCTTTGGCCGCGCCCATCTCGAGGCCGGCTACGGCCAATGGGGCCGCAAGATGCAGACCGACCTCTCCGACGGTGTGCGCTATCTGGTCGGCCAGGGGACCGTCGACCCCAAGCGGGTCTGCATCGTCGGGGGCAGCTACGGCGGATACGCCGCGCTTGCCGGTGCAGCACTGGATACTGGAGTCTATCGGTGCGCCGTCTCCTATGCCGGTATCTCCGACATGAAGCGGTTCGACAGCTGGGTCGCCAACAAGAACGGCTTCGCCAGCCAACGCTATTTCCGGCGCTTCCTGGGCGCCGAGAGCACCAAGGACCCGACGCTGCTGCAGGTCTCGCCGGCCGCCCACATCGATAAGGTGACCATTCCGGTCCTCTTGATCCACGGCAAGGACGACACCGTTGTGCCGCTGGAGCAGAGCCGGATCATGGCCGACGCGCTGAAGGCGGCCGGCAAGCCGGTGGAATTCGTGACCCTGGACTCGACGGACCATTGGCTGACGGGCGGCGAAACGCGGCTGGCGATGCTGCAGGCGACGATGGCCTTCGTGGAGAAGAACAACCCGCCTGACTGATCTGCCCGCGGGATGGCGGTAGCGCCTTGTGTGGCGGATCGGCCACACTACATCCGGGGAGCGGGCGTCGCGCTTGATCGAGGCGATGCCGGTCAATCCGCCTACCGAGGGGACCCATGAATATTGACGTCTATTCCGACCGCGCCAAACAGGCGATCCAGTCGGCTCAGAGCCTCGCGCTCGCGCGCGGCCATCAGCAGTTCGCGCCCGAGCATCTGCTGAAGGTGCTGCTTGAAGAAAAGGACGGGCTGTCGCGCGCTCTGATCCAGAGCGCCGGCGGACGGCCCGATGAGGCCGACACGGCCATCGACCTGGCGCTGACCAAGCTGCCGAAGGTCGAGGGCGGCACGGGCCAGCTCTACATGAAGCCGGAGGCCGCGCGGGTCTTCGCCGATGCGGAAGCCGGGGCCAAGGCCGCCGGCGACGCCTTCGTCACCACCGAGCGCCTGCTGATCGCCATCGCCAAGGAAGGCGGCGACGCCGCCAAGGCGCTGAAGGGCGCGGGCGTGTCTGCCAAGGCGCTGGAAGACGCCGCCGTGGCGCTGCGCAAGGGCAAGACCGCCGACAGCGCGTCCGCCGAAGAGGGCTACGACGCCCTGAAGCGTTACGCCCGCGACCTGACCCAGGCCGCCCGCGACGGCAAGCTCGACCCGGTGATCGGCCGCGACGAGGAGATCCGCCGCACCATCCAGGTCCTGTCGCGCCGCACCAAGAACAATCCCGTGCTGATCGGCGAGCCCGGCGTCGGCAAGACCGCCATCGTCGAAGGCCTGGCGCTGCGCATCGTCAACGGCGACGTGCCGGAGAGCCTGAAGGACAAGCAGCTCATGGCGCTCGACATGGGCAGCCTGATCGCCGGCGCGAAATACCGCGGCGAGTTCGAGGAGCGCCTGAAGGCGGTCCTGAACGAAGTCACCCAGGCTGAAGGTTCGATCATCCTGTTCATCGACGAGATGCACACCCTGGTCGGCGCCGGGAAGTCGGACGGCGCCATGGACGCCTCCAACCTGCTCAAACCCGCGCTGGCCCGCGGTGAGCTGCACTGCGTCGGCGCGACCACGCTGGATGAATATCGCAAGCATGTGGAGAAGGACGCCGCGCTGGCCCGCCGCTTCCAGCCGGTGTTCGTCTCGGAACCCACGGTGGAGGACACCATCTCGATCCTGCGCGGGCTGAAGGAGAAGTACGAGCTGCACCACGGGGTGCGCATCAGCGACAGCGCCATCGTCGCCGCCGCGACGCTCTCCAACCGCTACATCTCCGACCGCTTCCTGCCGGACAAGGCCATCGACCTGATGGACGAGGCGGGCAGCCGCGTGCGCATGGCCGTGGATTCCAAGCCCGAGGAGCTCGACGAGATCGACCGGCGCATCGTGCAGCTGAAGATCGAACGCGAGGCCCTGTCAAAAGAGACCGACGCCGCCTCCAAGGCGCGCCTGGAAGCCCTTGAGGACGAGCTGATCGACCTCGAGGCGCAGTCCGAGGACATGACCGCCCGCTGGCGCTCTGAGAAGGAGAAGGTCTCTTCCGCCGCCCAGGTGCGCGAGGCCCTGGAGCGCCTGCGCGCCGAACTGGTCACCGCCCAGCGGAACGGCCAACTGCAGCGCGCCTCGGAGATCGCCTATGGCGAGATCCCGACGCTGGAGAAGCGCCTGGCCGAGGAAGACGCCAAGGCCGACAAGGACGCCGTCTCCCCCGAAGTGGTCGACGCCGAACAGATCGCCGCCGTCGTCTCCCGCTGGACCGGGGTGCCGGTCGAGAAGATGCTGGAGGGCGAGCGCGAGAAGCTGCTGGCCATGGAGGACGCGCTGCGTCAGCGGGTCGTCGGCCAGGAAGAAGCGCTGCTGGCGGTCTCCGACGCGGTCCGTCGCGCGCGCGCCGGCCTGCATGATCCGAACCGGCCGATCGGCTCGTTCCTGTTCCTGGGCCCCACGGGCGTCGGCAAGACCGAGCTCACCAAGGCGCTGGCGGAATTCATGTTCGCCGACGACTCGGCGATCACCCGCCTCGACATGAGCGAGTACATGGAGAAGCACTCGGTCAGCCGAATGATCGGCGCGCCTCCCGGCTACGTCGGCTATGACGAGGGCGGGGCGCTGACCGAGGCGGTGCGCCGCCGGCCCTACCAGGTCGTGCTGTTCGACGAGGTCGAAAAGGCCCATCCGGACGTCTTCAACGTGCTGCTGCAGGTGCTGGACGACGGACGCCTGACCGACGGCCAGGGCCGCACGGTCGACTTCCGCAACACCATCATCGTTATGACCTCCAACCTGGGCTCGGAATTCCTGGCCACGTTGGACGAGGGCGAGGATGTCGAGGTCGCCCGCGCCTCGGTCATGGACGTGGTGCGCCGCCACTTCCGACCGGAGTTCCTGAACCGGATCGACGAGACCATCCTCTTCAAGCGGCTGGGCCGCGCGGAGATGGACGGCATCGTGAAGATCCAACTGCAGCGGGTCGAGAAGCTGCTGGCCGACCGGCGGATGTCCATCGCCCTCGACGCGGCGGCCACCCACTGGCTGGCCGAGCGCGGCTATGATCCCGTCTATGGCGCGCGTCCGCTGAAGCGGGTGATCCAGAAGGAGCTGATCGACCCGATCGCCAAGAAGCTGCTGGCGGGCGATCTGGAGGATGGCTCGGTCATCGACGTCTCCGCCGATGCTGACGGCCTGATCATCGGCCGCGCCAAGGTCCACTAAGCCAAAACGCCCGCCGGTCTCCCGGCGGGCGTTCTTGCTTCGGCGATGTGTGTCTGGCGGTTAGTCGCAGACCCGCCGCGTCACATAGTGGTCGACGCGATCGTCGTAGCTGTCTTCCAGCTTGCATTTGATGCGGTGGCCGTCGGCGGCGTACAGGCCGTTGGGGTCGGGGCCGTAGCGGTCATAGGGCACGCGCGAATAGCTGTCGGCCAGGGCCGGGCCCAGGACCGCCGCGCCTTCCGGGACGTAGTCGCCGGGGGCGCGATAGCCGTCGTCGTAATAGGGCCGGCCATAGGCGTCGTAGCGGTAGCCGGGCTCCACGACCGCCGCGGCGGGCGGATAGACCACATAGGGCTGGGCGTGGAGGGCCGGCGCTGCGGCCGCGCCGCCGAGCGCCACGGCGGCGCCCAGAGCGCTGAGAAGAAGCTTACGCATAACTACCTCCTGCGAGGCATCCCCTCGGGCCGGGGAAAGCGCGTTCAGCCGGGGGCTGGTTCCCAGGGCGCAGCTTATCCCTGGAGCGCGCAGCGCCGTGTCGCGCCCGAGGTCAGGCGCACCAGGTCGGTGTGGGGATCGTAGGCGCCGGGATAGCTCGTCAGGCAGGCCGCGATCCGCCGGGCCTCGGCGTTGTAGCCGACGTCCAGAGCCTGTCCGTGATGGATGGCCGACACTGCGAAACTGTCGGCCGAGACGGCGATCCGGGACGCGCCTTGCGGCGCAGCGGCGGCCGACGCGGCGGCGGCCCCGGCAAGGCTTGCGATCACGATGGCGGCAAGGAACTTACGCATGCTGGAACTCCCACGCAGGGATGTTCGCGCCCCCGCCGCCTATTCAAACTCGCCAGATGCCGCGGGGTTCACATCAACAGATGTTTCAGAGTTCGAAGCTGGTGACCTTGCCGCCGCGGGTCACCACCCGGCGCATCATCGCCAGGCTGGGTCCGGTCTGGCCGGCGACCGGCTTGGCCAGGGTCACCACGTACCACGCCCCGTCCGGCAGGCCGGTGAAGCTGAAGTGGTCCGCCGCGTCGCAGCCGACCCGCTTCACATAGGGGTTGGAATCCCCGGGCGGGGCCTGGTTCTGGCGGCTGCGCACGTCGTCGGCGGTCAGCGCCGCGTGCTGGTCCGACTGGTAGAGCACCTGCATCCGCCGACGCGCCCAGGGCGTTTCCGGTGTCAGCACCACGGTCTGGCCCGCGCAGGTGTAGCGCACAGGGCCTGTGGACCGGCCCAGCGCGCCGGCCAGGGTGTTCCTGCCGGGAGCCTGAGACCAGGCGAAGTCGCCGGCGCGGAAGGTCGTCTCGGCGGGCGGCGGCGGGCCGCCGGCCAGTCGTCCAGGCGCCGGCGGCCCCAGCGAAGGCGCGCAGGCGGAAAGGGAGGCCGCGACGAGCGCGGCGGCGGCGAGGAGACGGACGCGGTCGGCCATATCGCGCAGCTTATAGGCCAATGCGGCGAAATCGCGCCATAGGCGAGAAATCGTCGCGGGTTTCAGAGCTGGGTCAGCGCCAGCACGAAGACCGCGGTGAGCAATAGGGTGAAGGCGACGAAGGCGACCGACCAGACGATCGTGGTTTTCAGCACCGCGCCCAGGATGCTGGAGCCGTAGGCGCCGCGCAGGGTCTGGAAGAGGTTGACCAGGCTCCAGAGGGTCGCGCCCACGAACCACCAGCCCATCATCGACAACGGCAGCATCAATCCGGCCGCGCTGATCAGGAAGTTGAACGACAAGAGGTTCATCGCCACCAGCAGGTGGTCATAGAGGAAGACGTCCTTCCGCCGGGCGTAGACCATGGCCAGGCTTAGCCCGATGATCGGCAACAGCGCGATCGCCAGCCGGTGGCCCCACTCGAACACCACCGACCAGTAGTAGTCGGGGTTGGCGACCGCCTTCTTGACGCCGGCCTTCCACCAGCTGGTCTCGTTGCCGGGCTTCGACGCCAGGGCCGCGTTTGGGTCGACCGCAGGCAGGCCCTGAGCCACGCGGTCGGCGCGCTGCAGGGCCGCCTGGTAGCGGTCCTGGGCGCGGGCGACACGGCGGGCGTAGCCGGCCTCGATCTTCGGACGATTGGCGTCGGCGTTCTTCAGTTCGTCGGCGCGGTCCTTGGCGTCTTCATCCAGGCTCTCCTTGAGGTCCTGGGCCGCCTCGGCGCGCATCTTCTGCACCTTGTCGGCGCGGCCCTGCGGCGTGGCGAGCTTCGCCGCCTCGGTCCGCTTCTCCTGCGCCTGCGCCACGGTCTGCTCGTGGGCCGCGTGCTCGGCGGCGAAGATGAACAGCAGGAGCGCGACGAGGAACGTCCGGAACGGCGGCACGTGGCGCACGATCCGGCCGTCGATATAGTCGCGGGCCAGGCGGCCAGGCCGGAAGAACAGCGCCGGGAAGGTCCGCCAGATCCGCCCGTCGAACTCGAACAGGCCTTCCACCGCCTCGAACGCCAGGTGACGGATCGAGCGCTTGTGAGTGTCCGAGTCCTGGCCGCAGACGTGGCAGTAGGCGCCTTCCAGCGGTGTGCCGCAGTTGGCGCAGGGCGTGCCCGGCGGCGGAACGTGCTTGCGCTTGGCCCGCAGGAAGCCGGACAGGCCGCCGATCGCGGCCGTTTCAAGCTCGATGCTCACCTAGTCGTCCCCCTTCGGCCGCCCGCGCATCGCCTTCACGCCGGAGCGTTTCGACTTGCCCTCCAGACGCTTCAGCTTGGACGCATAGGTCGGCCGGGTCTTCTTGCGCGGCTTCGGCCGGTGCGTGGCCTGCTCGATCAGCTCCAGGAGCCGGGCGCGCGCATCCTGGCGGTTCATCTCCTGGCTGCGGTGGCTCTGGGCGAAGATCACGATCACCCCGTCCTGGTTCATCCGCTGCCCGGCGATCCGCGCCAGCCGCTCCTTGACCTCGTCCGGCAGGGACGGCGAGGCCATGGCGTCGAAGCGCAGCTCCACCGCCGAGCTTGACGTGTTGACGTGCTGCCCGCCCGGCCCGGAGGCGCGCACGAACTTCTCGGAGATCTCGTCGTCCTCGATGGCGAGGGTTTCGGTGACCTGGATCATGCGCCTGACATGCCACGGTTCGGGCGCTTTCGCGACGTAGCCACGCCGAGGTTTTCCGCGACCGGAGCCGTAACGACCCTGGAGTCGATCTTGCCCAAGATCCCGCGCGCCCTGGCCGCGCGCCTGCTCGTCACCACCGTGCTCATCGCCATGGCGGCGGGCGGTCCCGCGCGCGCCGCGCCGCCGGCCGCCCCGAGCCCTGGCCCGAACCCCAACCCGGTGATCCTCGTCGACACCTACCTGGCGCTGCGTGAAGTGGCCTTCTCCACGCACAGCGAGGACGTGGAGGTCCAGGCCAAGCCCGGCGTCGAGCGGGCCTATGGGGTGATCGTCGAATATTGGCAGGGCGACCAGATCGTCACGGTCGTGGGCTTCGCCTCCGGGGACTCCAGCCTCTACTACTCGAAGGGCGGCGGGATGATCGGCGGCCGGCGCGAGCCGCTGGTCGCCTCGGCGGCGGGGTCGCTGGTGGCCAACGCCCAGGTCCAGCTGGCCGATGTCCCGCTGGTGAAGGGCTATCCGACGCCCGATCCGGGATCGGTGACAGTCTATGTGCTGACCACCGCGGGCCTGCGCGGCGCCCAGGCGCCGCAAAGCGACATGGCCGCCGCCGACTACCGGCTCAATCGGCTCTACGTCGGCGCCCAGAACATCGTCAGCGAGTTCCACGCCGCGCGCCCTTGAGTCTTGGCCCTAGCTTTGCCAAGCGGCGCCGAAAACGCTATGGGTTCGTCCATGCGCTCGATGCTCATCACCTTCGTACTTACGCGGACCGCCTCCGGCGGGCCGGTGAGGGACGTTGTGCGCTAGAGCCAGAGCAAGCACCGATCGCCACACCAGCCCCGCCGGGATCCGGACGGGGCTTTTTCTTTGGGCCCGCGTCCGTCCCCGCCAACGGAGACGAGACCATGCCCGAACCCCCGATACCCAAGCCCGACATCCTGATCCGCGCCCTGGAGCCGGGGGACATCCCTGAGCTGGCCGAGGCCTGGAACCAGCCGAACGCCTACGCCGGCACCCTGCAGCTGCCCTACACCTCGGTGGACGCGCGGCAGAAGCGCCATGCCGCGCACCCCGGATCGACTCGGCTCGCGGCTGTCATCGATGGCAAGGTCATCGGCATGATCTTCCTGGCCCGTGAGGACAACCGGCGCAGCCACGTCGGCTCGATCGGCATGGCCGTGCATGACGCCTACGCCGGCCGCGGCGTCGGGACGGCGCTGATGGCGGCGGTGATCGACGTGGCCGACAACTGGCTGCAGATCAAACGCCTGGAGCTCTCCGTCTACGCCGACAACGTCCGCGCCATCGCCCTCTACGAACGCTTCGGCTTCGAGCGCGAGGGCCTTCTGCGGGCCTATGCCTGGCGCAACGGCGCCTTCGTCGACGCCGTCACCATGGCGAGGCTGCGCCTGTGAGCGACGTCGCTCCCTTGACCTTTGAGCAAAAAACCGCTGGAAAGCGCCCGCTTTGCCGCCCTGACGTTGCGCGTCGGTGCGGTCCCCTACCCGTTCAGGAGAACAATCATGCGCGTCTATTATGACCGCGACGCCGACCTGTCCCGCATCCTGGACAAGAAGATCGCCATTGTAGGCTACGGCTCCCAGGGCCGCGCCCACGCGCTGAACCTCAAGGATTCCGGCGTGAAGAACGTCGCCGTGGCGCTTAAGCCCGGTTCGGCCACCGCCAAGAAGGTCGAGGCCGACGGCCTGAAGGTGATGAGCGTCGCCGACGCCGCCAAGTGGGCGGACCTCCTGATGGTGCTGGCCCCCGACGAGCTGCAGCGCGCGATCTACAACGCCGAGATCGCGCCCAACATCCGCGACGGCGCGGCCCTGCTGTTCGCCCATGGCCTCAATGTGCACTTCAACCTGATCGAGCCGGCGGCCGGCATCGACGTGCTGATGGTCGCGCCAAAGGGCCCGGGCCACACCGTGCGCGGCGAGTACCAGAAGGGCGGCGGCGTGCCCTGCCTGATTGCGGTGCACCAGGACGCCACCGGCGGCGCCATGGACCTCGGCCTCGCCTACGCCTCGGCGATCGGCGGCGGCCGCTCCGGCGTCATCGAGACCAACTTCCGCGAGGAATGCGAAACCGACCTGTTCGGCGAGCAGGCCGTGCTCTGCGGCGGCCTCGTGGAGCTGATCCGCGCCGGCTTCGAGACCCTGGTCGAGGCCGGCTACGCGCCGGAAATGGCCTATTTCGAGTGCCTGCACGAGGTGAAGCTGATCGTCGACCTGATCTACGAAGGCGGCATCGCCAACATGAACTACTCGATCTCCAACACCGCGGAGTACGGGGAGTATGTGACCGGCCCGCGCATCGTCACCGCCGAGACCAAGGCCGAGATGAAGCGCGTGCTGGAGGACATCCAGTCCGGCCGCTTCGTGCGCGACTTCATGCAGGAGAACGCGGTCGGCGCGCCCAGCTTCAAGGCCACGCGGCGCCGCGGCGCCGAGCACCAGATCGAGGAAGTCGGCCAGCGCCTGCGCGCCATGATGCCCTGGATCACCAAGAACAAACTGGTGGACACGGCGCGGAATTGAGCGAGCGCGCAGCGCAACGCGCAAGGGTGGTATCCCGCTTCTGAAGCCGTCATGGCCGGGCTTGTCCCGGCCATCTATACGCACGAGGGCTTCAGGCGAGAACACCGCGCCGCCAACCAAAGATCCAAGCGCGGAGTCGATGGATGGCCGGGACAAGCCCGGCCATGACGGCCAGCTATTTGAATTTGATTGGCTGATCGCACCAGCTTCGCCCCCAAACACGACGCCCGCGCCTTCCCGTGCTAGGCTCACCCCAATCTCTGGGTTGTGGTCTGCCGTGCGCGACCTGCCCGAGCGACGCCGCGCACGAGAGGCCATCCCCAGGCTAATGACCCGGGAGGTCGCGTATGGCGTCTGGAAACCACATTGAAAACCCCTTCGAGTACTTCATCGAGAAGCTGACCTGGGGCGTCTCCGACGTCGGGCGCCGGCTGATCCCCAATCCCGCGCGCCACGCCGGCCAGGCGGTCCCGCAGGTGCGCAAAGTCACCGCCGCCGACCTCTGGGACGCGCTGCGCCAGGGCGCGGCCGACCTCGGCGCGCTGCGCGACGACATCCTGTTCATCGGCATCATCTATCCGGTCGCCGGCCTGCTGATGGCCCGGCTGGCGTTCAGCTACGACCTGTTGCCGATGCTGTTCCCGCTGGCGTCGGGCTTCGCGATCCTGGGGCCGGTGGCCGCGGTCGGGCTCTACGAGATGAGCCGGCGGCGCGAACTGGGCGAGCATGTCACCTGGCTCGACGCCTTTGGGGTGCTGGCCTCGCCGGCGCTGGGCTCGATCCTCGGAATGGGTGCGATCCTGTTGGCGCTGTTCGGCCTGTGGCTCGGGACGGCCTATGAGATCAATCTGCTGACCCTGGGCGCCGCGCCGCCGCCGACCCTCCTGGCCTTCTCCCACAACGTCTTCTGGACCCATTCGGGCGCGACGCTGATCGCGGCCGGCGTCGGAGCGGGTTTCCTCTTCGCCGTCGTGGCCTTCGCCATCGGCGTGGTCACCGTCCCCCTGCTGTTGGATCGCGACGTGGAGCTCTGGATCGCCATCCGAACGTCGCTGCGGGTCGTCGCCGCCAACCCCGGGACCATGATGCTGTGGGGCCTGATCGTGGCCGGGTCCCTGGTGCTGGGCTCGATCCCGGCCCTGGTGGGCCTGATCTTCGTGGTGCCAGTGCTGGGCCACGCCTCCTGGCATCTCTACCGCAAGGCGGTCGCCTGAGGCTGGGCAGGGCCTGAACAACTATCAAAGCTCCGTCATCCCGGCCGCAGCGAAGCGAAGAGCCGGGACCCAGGGGGTTCTGCAGTGCGGTCGCTCCTGGGTCCCGGATCGGCCTTGCAGGCCGTCCGGGATGACGGAGGTGGGTGCAAGCTCAATCGCGCGCCGAAGCTGGCGCAGCCCAGTCAACGGACCGCGTCGGCGGCCTGCAGGATGAGGTCGATGCGCTGGTCCCAGGTGTGGCCGGCCAGGGTGATCGCCTTGGCGCCGCGGGCCTGCTCGAAGAGGCGCGGCAGGTCGCCCGCCAGCGCCTGTAGCCTGTCCATGCCCTCGCCCAGCTCGCGCCAGTTGAAGAGCTCGATGGTCTCGCCCGGCTGGAAGACCTCCGCATAGTAGCGGCTGAAGTCGGAGAAGGTGGCGGACCCGGCCAGAGACGCGGAGAACGGCCGCTCGTGCGAACCCGCGCCGAAGTTGCCGTTGGTGTTCAGCACCACGCGCGACTGGGCCATCAGCTCGGCCATGCGGGTCATCTCGACCGGCCCCTCGTAGGTGGCGTTCTTGAAGCGGTAGAGCTGGGTCTCCCAGCCGACGCCGACGATGTGCAGCGGCAAGCCGGTCTTGGCCACGGCCTTCAGAAACTCGAAGCGGCGGGTCTTGCGCACCTCCATGTCCACCAGGGCGGCGGCCTCCCGCGCCCCGCGGATGTTGGGGTCGGCGAGGTCCAGGCCGCGGGCCCGCAGCACGGTGTCCAGGGCCTGATGCGGCGGGACCCATTCCACCGACAGCGCCAGGTCCAGGGCCTGTTGCATCACCTCGCGCGCCGGGCCCTCGACGCCGGCCCACGGGGTCTCCGGCTTCTGGAAGCTGCCGGACCACAGGACGTGGATCGGCCGCTGCTCGGCGAAGGCGGCCACAGTGGCGTCGTCCGGCGCGGCCGGGCCCACCGCCGGGTGCGGGAAGAAGCTGAGATGCTTGAAGCGGTCGGCGCCATAGATCGCCCGCACCGCGTCGGCCTGGGTCGGGTCGACCACCAGCACGGCGGTGGTCGACGGCGTGCCCTTCAGCCGGTCGGCCTGGCTCAGCACATAATCGGTGTGCCAGACGACGTGCGGCGCGCCGCCGTAGAGATCGGTGAGCCGCCGGCCCAGGCTGTCCTGGAACTCGGCGCCGATGTTGATGGTGAAGATCAGGTCCACCGGGCCGGAGGTCTGGGCGTGGGCCAGGATCAGCATGCCGCCGCTGTCGCTGCCGCCGAGGTCGAGGACGTCGACCTCGTGGCCTCGCCGCCGGAAGGCCTCGGCCGCCAGGTCGGCGAACAGCCGCGTGCCGCCGTACTGCGACTGGCCCTTCATGATCAGGATGCGCATGCGGCGGTCCGTTCGGTTTCGAGAGGGCGAGGATAGGCGGATTCGCCGGCCGGACCGCCGTGCTGCCTCTAGTCGTCCATCTCGCGCTTGGCCCGGCTCCGCACCTTGCCGGCCTTGGTGACGGCCGCCCAGCGCTTGCGTTCGGCGGTCCGCGCGACAGGGTCTTCGCGGCGCACCGTGTGGGCCAGCTCCCGCTGCAGCTTCTGGAAGCTCCGCCACCGCTCGGGATCCAGCCGCCCATCGGCGAGCGCCGCCTGAACCGCGCAGCCCGGCTCCTTGTCGTGGGCGCAGTCGCGGAAGCGGCAGTCCTCCGCCAGCCGGTCCACCTCCGCGGTGGTCTCGGCGAAGGCCGCGGCCACGCCCGCCTCGGCGTCCCACAGCGCCAGCTCCCGCATCCCCGGCGTGTCGAGGATCAGGGCGCCGGAGGGCAGCAGGATCAGCTCGCGGTGCGTGGTGGTGTGCCGCCCGTGCGCGTCGTCCTCGCGGACCTCCCGGGTGGCCATCCGCTCGACCCCTGCCAGGGCATTGACCAGGGTGGATTTGCCCACCCCGGAGGAGCCCAGCAGCACCGCGGTCTTGCCGGGGGCGAGCAGGGCGGAGAGCTCCGCCAGCCCCTGGCCGGTGCGGACCGAGATCGCCAGCACGGGCGCGCCGGCGGCGATACCCCGCACGCTGTCGATCAGCGGCTGCGGATCGGCGCAGACGTCGGCCTTGGTGAGCAGGATCACCGGCCCGGCCCCGCTCTCATAGGCCGTGGCCAGATAGCGTTCCAGCCGGCGCAGGTTGAGGTCGGCGTTCAGCGAAGCCGCCAGCAGGGCGACATCGACGTTGGCCGCCACCACCTGCAGGTCCTTCGACGTGCCGGCCGCCATGCGGGTGAAGGCCGTGGACCGGGGCAGGACCGCGGCGATCACCGCGACGCCGTCTTTCAGCTCGGCCGCCACCCAGTCGCCGGTGACCGGATAGCCGCCGGCTCGGGCTTCATGGGCGAAACGGCCGGAGAGGCGGCCTTCCAGTTCGCCGGCTTCGGCGACCAGCCGATAGAGGCTGCGCTGCTGGACGAGGATGCGGGCCGGGACCAGGCCCTGCGCCGCGAAGGGTTCGAAGTCGTGCCGGAGCGTCTCGCTCCAGCCATAGGTGCTGAGCAATGTCGTGTTTCCGTCTGTAAGGGTTTGAAGCCGTTCCAGGCGTCGCCCCGCGGAAACCCCGTCTGTCAGGAGGGGAGGATCGGCTGCCGTCTAGGCAGCGGGCGCGGCGACGCGACGAAGGGCTGTGGCAATCGGTGTCATATCTGGCCTCCTCCGTTCGAGCGTTGCGTCGTGCGGGCAGGACCTTGGCCTCCGGCCGCGGCTGGGTCAAGAAGGGCGCTCAGAGGGGATCCCCATGGCCGACACGCCGCCCATCGTCATGAACGAAGAGACCCACCGCTTCGAGGCTTACCTCGACGGCGAGACGGCCTTCGCCGAATATGTGCTGCACAACGGCGCGATCGTCCTGCCGCACACGGTGGTGCCGCCCGCCTTCGAGGGGCTCGGCGTCGGCTCGGCCCTGGCGACGACCGCGCTCCGCTACGCCCGCGACCACGGCCTGACGGTCAAACCCAGCTGTCCGTTCATCGCCGGCTACATCAAACGCCATCCCGAATGGCACGACCTAGTGGACCCGACCTACCGCGAACGGCTGGGGCTCTAGACGCATGGCGCCCAGGATGCAGGCGCCGAGGATTCCTGCAGCCGTCGGCGATTTCTATGGCTTGCGCGGCGCGGGCCGCGGTGGACTATTCCGGCCGACCGGAGGCAAGACCCATTCGCAAGCTCGCTGACCTGCTGCTGATCCTGAGCGCCGCCCCCATTCTGCTGCTGGGGGCGCTGGCTGCACCCGCTGCCGTTGCGGCGCCCGCGGCCGCGGGGCTGCCCCGCGCGGCCGACGGGCATCCGGACCTGTCCGGGGCCTGGACCAACGCCTCGATCACCAAGCTCACCCGCGCGCCGGGCATGGGCAAGCTGGTCCTCACCCCCGACGAGGCGAAGAGGCTCGCGAGCTCCGATCCGATGGTCCACCGCAAGGCCGCCGACGCCGCGCCCATCGACGCCGGCCAAGGCGCCCCGGCGGTCGGCGACCCCGGCGGCTACAATGCCTTCTGGCTCGACGCCGGCAGCGCTTACGGCGAGGTGAAGGGCGAGTATCGCACCTCCTGGATCGTCGACCCCACGGACGGCCAGCTGCCGTTCTCGGAGGCCGGTCGGAAACTCGTGGCCCAGGCCCGCACCCGCACGCGGCTGGCCGAGACCCCGACGGACCCGGAGAGCTTCGATCCCTGGGACCGCTGCATCATCGGCTCGCGCGGCTCCGGCGGCCCGGGGATGCTCAACAACATCTACAATTCCAACTACCAGATCGTGCAGACGCCGGGCGCGATCGTCATCGTCTCGGAGATGATCCACGACGCGCGGACCATCCCGCTGTTCAAGGACAAGGCGACGGCCCAGGCCGCCCACGGACCCGCTGCCCTGCACCCCTGGCTGGGCGATCCCGTCGCCTGGTGGGAGGGCGACACCCTGGTCATCGAGACCATCAATGTGAACGGCGAGCAGGGCCGCGCGGGGCCGATCTTCCTGACCCCGAAGGCCAAGGTGACCGAGCGTCTCACCCGCGCCTCAACTAAGCAAATCTTTTATGAATTCAAAGTCGAGGACCCGGTCTACTACACCAAGCCGTGGCGCGCGGAGATGAGCCTGAACGCCATCCCCGGACAGGTCTACGAATACGCCTGCCACGAGGGCAACTACGCCCTGGTGGACATCATGCAGGGCCAGCGCGCGGCCGAAGGCAAGGGCGGCTCGCCCGGCAAGACCGGCGACAACAACTAGCCGCCGCTAGAGCCACTCCAGCGCCGCGCGGCCTCGCAGGATCGCCTCGGCGGCCTGGGTGTGCTGGCCGCCGTCCCCCGCTGCATTTGGGCGGTCGTGCAGCACCAGGGCCGGCAACAGCCGCAGCGGCGCCTTGCCGGTCTTGACCGCGCGCACCACCACCCGCTTGGCCGGTTCGTCGGCGAACGGCAGGACGGGCCGGATCTGCACCGACCCCGCCTTGGACGCCAGCAGGCCCAGGATGTCGTCCAGCCGGTCGGCGCGGTGGATCAGGGTGATGGTCCCGCCCTCGCGCACCGCCTTGGTCAGGAAACCGATCCAGGCCTCCAGCCCGTCGTCCGCGATCCAGGCGCCGCGCCGCTCGGCCGCGGGTCCCCGAAGCGCATCAGGGTCATCGAAGAACGGCGGATTGGCCATCGCCGCGTCGAAGGGCTCCAGGCCCAGGCCGGCGAAGCGTAAGCCCACGTCGCCCTCCATCACCTCGACCCGATCGGCCATGTCGTTCAGGCCGATGTTCTCCCGCGCCAGGGCCAGGGCCTTGGGGTCGCGCTCCACGCCCACGAACCGCGCACCCGTCCGCCGCGCCGCCGCCGCCAGCAGGGCGCCGCCCGCGCCGCAGCCCGCCTCGATCACCCGCGCGCCGGGCCCTGCGTCGCAGGCCGCCGCCAGCAGGGCCGCGTCCGCGCCGGCGCGATAGCCGCGCGCCGGCTGGCGCAAGCGCACCTGGCCGTCCAGAACGCGGTCGTCGGTGGTGTCGTCCATATGCTTATGCCGGTATACGGCGTCCATTCGGAGGGTGCGCTTGACCGTGCCCTATCGCGTCACCATTGTCCCTCGCAACGGCGGCCACTCCTCCCCAGGCAGGCCGCAACGCCAGGAGTTAAGGACCCGCTTGGCCGTCGCCACCCGCCCCGCCATCGCCGAGAAGCCGCCATCCCTGGACGCGCTGCTGATGCTCGCGCGCCCGGACATGGCCGCTGTCGACGCCCTGATCCGCCGGCATATGGATAGTCCCGTGCCGGTGATCCCGGCGCTGGCCGACCACCTGATCGCCGGCTCCGCCAAGCGCCTGCGCCCCTTGCTCACCGTCGCCGCCGCCCGCCTGGCCGGCGCCCGCGACGATGCTTGCCTGAAGCTGGCCGCCGCCGTGGAGTTCATCCACACGGCCACCCTGCTGCACGACGATGTGGTGGATTCCTCGCAACTGCGCCGCGGGCGGGTCGCCGCGCATCTGATCTGGGGCGCGCCCTCCAGCGTGCTGGTCGGCGATTTCCTGTTCGCCCGGGCCTTCGAACTCATGGTCGGCGCAGGCTCCATGCCGGCGCTGGAGATCCTGGCCCGCGCCAGCCGCGTCATCGCCGAGGGCGAGGTGCTGCAGCTCACCCGCGCCCACGACCTGGACCTCTCCCAGGAGGTCTATCTGGAGATCATCCGGGCCAAGACCGCCGAGCTGTTCGCCGCCGCCGCCGAATCCGGCGCGGTCAGCGCCGGCGCCTCGCCCGAGCGGTGCCGGGCTTTGCGCAGCTACGGGCAATACCTCGGTTTAGCTTTCCAGTTGGTCGACGACGCTTTGGACTACTCCGGCGACAGCGAGACCCTGGGCAAGAACCCCGGCGACGACTTCCGCGAAGGCAAGGCGACGCTGCCGCTGCTGCTGGTCATGGCCCGCACCGGGCCCGCCGAGCGGGAGTTCTGGATCCGCACGGTGGATCGGCGCGACCAGACCGACGCCGACTTCGACCGCACCTGCGAGCTGATGCGCGCCACCGGCGCCCTGCGCTCGACCCTGGACCTCGCCGCCGGCTACGCCTTGAGCGCCAAGGCCGCCCTGGCCGATTTCGGCGCCAACCCCTGGCGCCCGGCCCTGGAAGACCTCGCTGACTTCGCGGTGGCGCGGACGGCCTAGACCCTTTCCCGGCTGACTTGAATCAAGTCAGCCGGGAAAGAACAGGGTCGTCGTCTATATCTGGAGCCCTTCTCATCCACTCAGGTTGATCCAACCTGAGTGGATGAGAAGGGCTAGAAGCCTCCGAACAGGCGCTCCAGTCCACGGCGAAGCGCGTCCTCGTGTTCGGCGACTGAGCCAACCGACAACCTCGCCAGGCTCCGTTCCAGTGCGAATATCTCGCCGAGGGCGACGACCAGAGCCTCGCTCCTGAATTCGATCTCGAAATCGAGGCTGGTTATCTGTCGTGCGGCGTCACCGATCACCGGCGCCACGATGACAGTATCCAGGTTTTCGAGGTGATGGGATTGAAGGACCACGAAGTACGGGGCGTATGCGCGTGACCGTTCCGATGGATTGGGGATCAGGTCAAACTGGCGCGATTACCACTTCCGGAATTCGGCGCCGATGGTTCCCCGCTCTCGGATGCGCCGGTTGTAGTCCGCGATCGCCTCAGCGTTTTCCTCAGCCCACTTGCGCGCGCGCTCGTCTGCCGCGGCGGGATCGGCCTTGGCGACAGCCGCCCGGATAGCGTCTTCAGCTATGTTCTCCACGGACACACCCAGAGTCTGCGCCTGCGCCAACAGGTGCTCGTCGATATGCATGTTGGGTTCATGCCTGCCCATGACGCGAATGCTAACGCCAACGCGGCCGGTCGTCATCCCCGGGGGCGGCGCCCGGCCTCAAAGCTCGCTGAACGGGTGCGGCAGCTGGCCGGACTTGAACAGGATCACCGGGTTCTCGTCGTAGTCGCCGAGTTCGGTGTCGGCGGTCGCCGCGAACGCCACGACGCCCAACCGCAGAGGCGCCAGGCGCTCGGCCTTGCGGCGAGCCTCCTCGGCGGTCTTGCAGCCCACTTGCTGCTCGGCCTTCAGCGCCTTGCCGCGCCCGGCGACGTAGGTCTGCAGGATGTAGACGGTTTCACTGGCCATGGCGCAGCCACGCGCCCCGAAGCGAGTCTCGTCAATGGTTCAGGGCCTCAGCCCGGATGGATCATGTCTTCCGGCCGCACCCAGGCGTCGAACTGTTCGTTGGTCACATAGCCACCGCCGACCGCCTCTTCGCGCAGGGTGGTGCCGTTGGCGTGGGCGGTCTTGGCGATCTTGGCGGCCTTGTCGTAGCCGATGTGCTCCTTCAGCGCCGTCACCAGCATCAGCGAGCGTTCCAGGTTGGCGGCGATGTTGTCTTCGCGAGCCTCGATGCCCACCACCATGTTGTCGGTGAAGCTGATCGCGGCGTCGGCCAGCAACCGGCACGACTGCAGGAAGTTATAGGCCATCACCGGGTTGTAGACGTTGAGCTCGAACTGGCCCTGGGAGCCCGCGAAGCCTATCGCGGTCTGGTTCCCCATCACGTGGGCGCAGACCATGGTCAGGGCCTCGGCCTGGGTCGGGTTGACCTTGCCCGGCATGATGGAGGAGCCCGGCTCATTTTCCGGTAGCGACAGCTCGCCCAGACCGGCGCGGGGCCCGGACCCCAAGTAGCGGATATCGTTGGCGATCTTGAACAGGGCTGCCGCCGTCGCGGTCAGCGCCCCGTGGCTGAACACCATGGCGTCATGCGCCGCCAGGGCCTCGAACTTGTTGGGGGCGGTGACGAAGGGCAGGCGGGTGATCGCCGCGATCCGCTCGGCCACCTTCTCGGCGAAGCCGACCGGCGCCGTCAGGCCGGTGCCCACCGCCGTGCCCCCCTGCGCCAGTTCATAGAGGCCGTAGAGGGTGTCCTTCAGCCGGCGCGTCGACATGGCGGTCTGGTGCGCGTAGCCCCCGAACTCCTGGCCCAGCGTCAGCGGCGTGGCGTCCTGGGTGTGGGTGCGGCCGATCTTGATGATGTGGGCGAACTGATCCGATTTCTTCTTCAGCGCCGCGTGCAGGTGCTCCAGCGCCGGCATGACGCTGCGGGCCACTTCCTCGGCGCAGGCGACGTGCATCGCCGTCGGATAGGTGTCGTTGGACGACTGGCTCATATTGACGTGGTCGTTGGGGTGCACGGGCGTTTTCGAGCCCATCACGCCGCCCAGCATTTCGATGGCGCGGTTCGAGATCACCTCGTTGGCGTTCATGTTCGACTGGGTGCCCGAGCCGGTCTGCCAGACCACCAGCGGGAAGTGGTCGTCGAGCTTGCCGTCGATCACCTCCTTGGCGGCGGCGACGATCGCCTCGCCGATCTTCGGATCCAGCTTGCCCAGCGCCATATTGGCCTCGGCGGCGGCGCGCTTGACGACGCCCAACGCTTTCACGACCGGGATCGGCTGCTTCTCCCAGCCGATCTTGAAGTTCTGCAGGCTGCGCTGGGTCTGGGCGCCCCAGTAGCGGTCGGCGGCGACCTCGATGGGGCCAAAGGTGTCGGTCTCGGTGCGGGTGGCGGTCATCGCGGGCGTCCCAGCTGGCAATCCGGCCGGTCTAGCCGCCCGCGCCGCCAGCGGCAACGGGCGTGGCGCAGCTTCCAAGGCGACGGTATAGGTGGGCGTCCAGCTCGGAGCCCTCACCCATGCTCGTCGCGACCACCAACGACCTTCCCGGCTACAAGATCACCAGCCACATCGGCCTGGTGCGCGGCGTCACCGTCCGTTCGCGCAGCGTGATCGGCAATTTCGCCGGCGGGCTGCAGTCGATCTTCGGCGGCAATCTGTCGATCTACACCGAGCTGGCCGAGCACGCCCGCCAGGAAGCCCTGGACCTGATGGTCGACCATGCGCGCCGCGCCGGCGCCGATGCGGTGATCGGCATGCGCTACGACGCCAACGAGATCATGGAAGGCATTACCGAGGTGCTGGCCTATGGCACGGCGGTGAAGGTGGAGCGGCTCTAGCCTGCCCGAGCCGGCGCCTGGCCGTGGACGACGCCTGGACCCAACACGGCAAGGTGCGCGCCCGCGAAGCCGACGGCGTCCTGGAGGTGGTGATCGATGGCCTGACCACCCAGGCCAAGTACTATAAGCCGTTGATCTACGAGTTCTTCCGCAAGGCCTGGCGCGGGTCTCGCCCAGCCTGGGGTGAATTCGCCGTGGAGATCCGCATGGAATATGTCGGCGATCCGCCGTGGCTCGACCTCGACAACCTGGCCAAGGCGATCCTCGACGCCATCAAGGGCTACGCCTTCCACGACGACGCCCAGGTGGCGCGGCTTTTGGTGGAACGCGCGGGCGGCGAGCGGGAACGCATCACCGTCACCGTGCGGAAACTCGCGGACGGCGGCGGCCCGTCGCCGCTCAACCGGCCCGGCGAGGTGCGCTGATGATCGAACTGGTGAAGACCACCGACGTCGTTCGGATCGGCTATCTGAAGATGGTGCTGGAAGACGCGGGCCTGCACCCCTTCGTCTTCGACGGCGCCTCAGCCTATGCCGGCGTCATCCCGGCGCGGCTCATGGCGCCGGAGGACGAGGCGGATCTGGCGCGCCATCTCATCGCCCAGGCCGAGGCCTGACCTCCCAGAATCGCAACGGCCGCGCCCTGTACGGGGCGCGGCCGCAACGTCGCTGAAATCCCCGTTGGGGAAGTCTGAGGGCTCAGCGATACTGCTGGAGACGCGTCGTGCGAAGGCCCGCCAGACCGTGGCGGTCGATCGACCGCTGCCAGGCGAGGAACTCTTCCGAAGTCAGCCGATAACGTTCGAGGGCGTCCTCCAGCGAGAGCAAGCCCCCGCGGACCGCGGCGACCACCTCGGCCTTACGACGAATGACCCACCGGCCGGTCTCGGCCGGTGGCAAATCCCTCAGCGTCAACGGCGCGCCCGTGGGGCCGATCACGTACGACTCCCCGCGGCTGTTCGTGCGCGTCTGCTGTTGCTGCACCATGGCTTTACGCCTTTCCCACCATCACTGTTGATGAGAACAATACGACACGGCTCCTAACAGCCGCTGAATCGTATTAGTGAACGAAGCTATAACCATCTTCTTCCCCGTGTACTAATTCGGTACAGTGTGGATTTCACACTCGGTTAATCTGAATTAAGACTGGCGTTACCGGATGATGTTGATCAGCTCGTCCAGCATCGTGTCGGCCGTCGTGATGATCTTAGACGACGCCGAGTAAGCTTTCTGAGTGGTGATCAGTCCGGTGAACTCCGAGGAGAGGTCGACCGTGGAGGCTTCCAGGCTGGAGGGATCGATCTTTCCGGCCCCGCCGGCGCCCGCGACCTTCAGGGTCATGGTGCCCGCCTGCAGGGTGCCGCCGTAGGCGTTGCCGCTGATCGGTTGCAGGCCGTTCGGGTTCGGGAAGGTGGCGATGGCCACCTGGGCGATCTTGCGGACCTGGCTGTTGTCGAAGAGTGCCGAGACCACGCCGTCGGCGCCAACCTGGACACCCACGATGTTGCCGGCGCTGGCGCCGTCCGAGCTCACAGAATTGACCGTGGAGGCCGAGGCGAGCTGAGTCAGCTGGCTGAGGTCGACGCTGAGCGTCTGGCCGTTGATGCCGAGGGCGGTGGACCAAGCCGGCTGCGCGCCGGCGGAGGCGTTCAGCGTCAGGCTCGGCGTCGCGCCGGCCGCCCCGAACAAGGTTGTGCTGGCCAGGTTGATGGAGCCGTCGTTGTTGAACACCACTTGGCCCTTGGCGATCTGGCCGTTGGGCCCGGCCGCATTCACGTCGCTGGCCGGGACCGCGTAGATTTCCGCGTTCCAGGTGTTGGGCGTGTTGGTCTTCTCGAAGGCCAGCGCGAACTTGTGGGTGCCGCCCACGGAGTCGATGACGCTGATCTCGATCGGCGGCGCGTCCGGCGCAGTGCCCGAGGCTCCGCTGGTGGCCGCGTACTGCGCCATGCTGTTGGTCGCGGCGTTGTAGGTCGGCAGGCCCGCCCCAACCGTGGTCGTCTGGTCGAGGTTGGCGCTGACGCCCAGCTTGGTGGAGGGCTCGACCGCGGCGCCCAGGTTCTTGACGTTGATCGGGCCGATCTTCGACAGGTCCGACGGATCGGTGTCGAAGGTGCCGTTGGCCTGCATGGGCCAGCCCTGCAGGTAGAGGCCGGCGTCATTGACCAGGAAGCCGTTGGCGTCCGGCTGGAAGGCGCCGGCGCGGGTGAATTCCGAGGCCGGAGCGGTCGCCGAGGTCGAGGTGACGAAGAAGCCGTCGCCGCTGATCGCCAGGTCCGTCGAGGCCGCGGCGCTCTGGATCAGGCCCTGCTGATTGACGAACTGCTGGTTGTTGCCCTGCACGCCGCCGGCCGAGTACTCGCCCTTGACGGCCTGCGAGGTCACCATGGTGGAGAAATCTACCTGGTTGCGCTTGTAGGCGGTGGTGTTGACGTTGGCGATGTTGTCGGAGATCGCCGCCAGCGCCGAGGAGTTGGCCACCAGGCCCGAAACCCCGGCCAGCAGTGCCGAATTGATGCTCATGGTTCTTGTCCGTTCTTTTCTAGGTTGCCGCCTGCTGCGGGGGTCGATCGGCAATCTCTAGGCCGTGCGATGGACGGCGTTTTGCCGTCCGGTTGATGGGTCAGGGACCGGCTCACGAGGTCGTGGCCGCCTGGTTGACACTGACGACCTTGGTCCAGTCGACGGCGCCGCCGTTGATGGTGATCGAGGCCGTGCCGTTGTTCTGGGTGACGCCGGTGACGATGCCTTGGACGTAGTTGGTGGAGGCGATCGCCGCGCCGTTCGCGTCGGTGGCCGTCACCTGCAGGGTGTAGGTTCCGCCGTTCGGCAGCTGCGCGCCGGTCAGGTCCTTGCCGTTCCAGCTGAAGGCGTGGTCGCCGGCCGTCAGATCGGTGGGTGCGACCGCGGCGACGATATTGCCGCCGGCGTCCAGCACCTGGACCTTCAGGTCGGTGGCGGCGGACGGTAGGTTATAGGTCCACTGCGCCTGGCCGTTGGTCAGATTGGCCGTGTCGCTGGCCGCCTTCACCTGCTTGCCGATCAGGCTTACGGCGGTCGAGATGCCGCCGGAGGTATTGGAGACCACCTGCTTCAGGAGGCTGTTGGTGTTGAGCTGCTGCTCGACGCCGGTCATCTGCACCAGCTGCTGGGTGAACTGGTTGGAGTCCAACGGCGAAGTCGGGTCCTGGTTCTTCAGCTGGGTCGTGAGCAGCGTCAGGAAGGTGTTGAAGTTGCTCGTCAGGCTGTCGAGGCCCTGGGCGGTCGCATCGGAGACCGTCGATGAGGGCGGCGGGGTCGGTGACGTTGCAGTGGGAGCGGTGACGGTCATGGTGTCCTCAGATCCGGATATCGACGCCGGACGCAGCGGGGCGTCGAAGCATGAGTTGCGGGCCGGCGTCGGCGGTGGTGTCGAGCGCGGCCTGGAAGGCGCGCCCGCGGAAGACCGCGCCGGTTTCGGGTTGCTGGTTCTGGGCCTGTCCGCCCTGGCCGCTATCCGCGGCCACGTCGAAGGACATGCCGCCGGTCAGGTCGAAGCCGGACTGCTCCATCGCCTTCTGTAGCTCGCCGGCGCGAGCCTTCAGCTCGGCGGCCGCCTGCGGCGTGTCGAAGGACATGGAGGCCGACATCTTGCCGTCGGCGCCGATCGTCATGCGGACGTCCACCTTGCCAAGGCCGGCGGGATTGAGCTGCACGTCGAACTGGCTCGCGCGGGCGTCCAGCTTCTTGACGATCTGGGCGGCGAAATCGGCGACGGTCTGCGGCGAGCCGCGCACCTCGGCGGCGCTCGCCTGGGCCAGAGCGGTTGGGTTGGTCGCCAGAGCGGCTGCGGCAGGGGCCGAGGCGTCGGCGGCGGAGGCCGGAGCGGCGCCGGGCTGGTCGGCCTGGGCGTCGAGCGCCGGGCTCTGGGCCGCGACGTCGGAGTCGGTGTTGTCGCCGGAGCCCCGCCCGATGGCTGCGACGATGGGCTGCAGCGCATCGGCCGCCTTGTCGTTGGCGGCCGCGGTGCTGGCCGCGGTGGACGCCGCGCTCGGTGCGGAAGGCGCCTTGATGGCGTCGACGCGCGAGGACTTGGCCGAAGCCGACGTGGTCGCGGTCGTAGACGTGGTCGAGGCGGTTTGAGCCGGCTGCGGCGGGGCCGCGGCGGCCTGAGCCTGTGGCGTGGCGGCCGCCGCGGCGGCGGCGGTAGGATCGGTTGAAGCCGGCGCGACTGCGGCTGCGCCAGCGACAGCGGCGGCCGGCGGCGGCTGGACCTGCGGCGCCGCCGCGGTCGCCGTCATCGGCGGCGTGGCGACAGGCTTCGGATCGGCCGGTAAGATCCCGAACGCCGAGGCGGCCGGAGCCTGCACCGGCGCGGTGGCGGAGGCTTTGACGGCCGCGCTGTCGGCGGCCGTGGCCGGGGTGGCGTTGGCGTTGGCGACCACGGCCTGGTCGACCACAGCCTTGGCCGGGCCATCGCTGTCGGCGTCCGTCGCCGCTGCGGCGCCGGCGGTCTGCGCCAGGGCGTTGGCGGCCGTCTGCAGGCCGGCGGATTTTCCCGCGCCGATCGCGGCGGCGGCCGTGGCGTTGTCGCCGGTCGCGGGCGTCGGTGTGGTCCGAGCGGGCTGGGCCGGCCCGGCGGCCACCGCGACCGCGGTGAGGGTCAGGGCGGCGTCGCCGGTCGCGGCGGTCGCGGCGGTCGCGGTGGCCTGGCCGTCCGCGGCGGCGGCGGCGTCCTTGTCCTTGCCCTTGGCCTTGCCGTCGTCGTTGGCGACCTTGGCGTCGCCGGGGACCGGCTTGCCGCTGGTCTTGGCCGGAGCGTCCGGGCCGCCGCCCGTCGCGGCGGTTTCAGCGCCGTAAAGCGTCGCCAGCATGGCCTCAAACACTGCGGGCAGGCCCTGCGCGTGAGCGCGCCCCTGCGCGCCCGATGCTCCATTGCTCGCGCCGGCGGCGCCCGCGGCGCTCTGGCCGGGGACGGGGGACGGGGCGGGATTGATCGCGGCAGCGGACATACGCTTCTGACGCCTTCAAACTGGAGGGAGGGTCGGACGCGTGCTGCGTCGGGAACATTCGGACGTTCTGGAGCAACCTTTGCGCCAACTCTTCAATCCGTTGTTTTCGCTGAAATAAGAGGGCCTCCGACCCTCCCGCCGGTAGAGCGCCGGGAGCGGAAATTGCCGAGTCATTCGGCGTCGGATGGGGCGTTTCCTGCCGCCCACGCGCCGGCCCGGTTCACCGGCTTGGCGCCGCGTCCTGCGAACTGGCGCCGGTCTTGCGGTTAACCAATCGAACTCACCGGCCCCAGGAGGGGTCAATGTTGAAAACACACAAGAATTCCCGGCTCCTCGCGCGAGCGTTCTATTTGGCCCCGGCAGAATCCGCCGGGCCGTGCGTCAGCCTTTGCCGGGCGGAGGCCTAGATGGCCATTTCTTCGCTATCCACCGCGCTCTCGAATGCGACCTCGGGCCTGCAGGCCGCGCAGGCGGCGCTTGGCGCGGTGTCCGACAACATCGCCAACGTCAACACGCCTGGCTACACGCGCAAGACCGTCGTGCAGCAGCAGAACGTCGTCGCCGGCGCCGGCGCCGGCGTGACGATCACCGGCGTCCAGCGCGTCACCGACCAGTACCTGCAGTCCGCCAGCCTGACCGCCGGCTCGGATTCCAGCCGCTACAACATCTATTCGCAGTTCCTGGACAACGCCCAGACCCTGTTCGGCGACCCCTCGGCCACCGACTACTTCTTCAACCAGCCCAACAATATCTCCGCCGACTTCGCCAGCGCCGCCAACGATCCGTCGTCCAGCCTGCTGCGCGGCCAGGCGATCAACTCGGTCGATGGCTTCCTCAGCGACGCCGACCGCATCAACGCCCAGATCACCTCGCTCAGCTCGACGGTCGACAGCAAGGTCAGCGACGACGTCACCCAGGTGAACAGCCTGCTGACCCAGATCGACGGCCTGAACAACGATATCGCGCGCGCCAAGGTCAGCGGCGGCGACGCCACCGGTTCGGAGAACATCCAGTCGCAACTGCTGAACCAGCTCTCGACGCTGATGAACGTGCGCGTGAGCGCGCGCGACCAGGGCGGGGTGACGGTGCGCTCCACCGAGGGGATACAGCTGGTCGGTGATGGCGGCGCCTCGACGGTGACCTATAACGCCAGCCCCACGACGCCCGGCTACATCACCGCGACCACGCCGGGCGCCGCCTCCGCGCCGCAGTCGATCACCATGAACTCGGGCGAGATCCGGGGCCTGCTGGACCTGCGCAACACCAAGCTGCCGGGGCTCTCCGACCAGCTGGGCGAGTTCGTCTCGCGCACCGCCCAGGCGCTGAACGCCGCCAGCAACGCCGCCACCGCCTCGCCGCCGCCGACCTCCCTGACGGGCCGCAACACTGGCCTCGACCTGCCCACCGCGATCAGCGGCTTCACCGGTCAGAGCACTATCGCGGTCACCGACTCCTCGGGCGTGGTGCAGAAGACGGTGGCGATCGATTTCACCGCCGGCGCCATGAGCGTGAACGGCGCAGCGGGCGTGGCCTTCACCTCCGCCAACTTCCTGACCTCGCTGAACACCGCCCTGGGCGCCTCCGGCTCGGCCACCTTCTCGAACGGCGCCCTCAGCCTGTCGGCCACCGGCACGAACGGCGTCGCCATCAGCGAGGGCACGTCGCAGAAGGCCGGCGAGGGCTTCTCGCAGTTCTTCGGCATGAACGACCTGGTCACCTCGACCGGCGTCTCCACCTACGACACCGGCCTCTCGGCCGGGGACCCCAACGGCTTCGCGCCCGGCAGCACGATCACCCTGCAGCTCTCGACGCCCGACGGGCGGCCGCTGCGCCAGGTCTCCGTAGCCGTGCCGCCGGCCGGCAATCCGACCATGGGCGACCTGGTCAACGCCCTGAACAACAGCTCAACCGGCGTCGGCCTCTACGGCTCCTTCACCCTGGACGCCCAGGGCGGCCTGACCTTCACCGGGACCGCGCCGCAGAACGCCCAGCTGTCGGTAGTGCAGGACACCACCGCGCGCGGCGCCGGCGGACCCTCGATCAGCCAGCTGTTCGGCCTGGGCGTCGGCCCGCGCGCCGGGCGCGCGGGCGACTATCAGGTCAACCCGACACTGGCGGCCAATCCGACGCTGCTGCCGTTCGGCACGCTGAACCTCGCCGCCGCCGCCGGTCAGCCGGCCGTCGCCCCCGGCGACGGTTCGGGCGCGCTCGCGCTCTCCCTGGCCGGCCAGGCCACCGGCATCTTCAAGGCGGCCGGCGACCTGGGCAACGTCACCATGACGCTGAACAGCTACGCCGCCGAGTTCAGCGGCTCGATCGGCCGCGACGCCGCCACCGCCTCCAGCCAGTCCACCAGCGCCACCGCCGTGCAGACCGAGGCCGACTCCAAGCGCGCCTCGGTCGAAGGGGTCAATATCGACGAAGAGCTGGTGCACCTGCAGACCTACCAACAGGCCTATTCGGCCAACGCCCGCATGATCCAGGCCACGAAGGACCTCTTCGACACCCTGATCGCCATTCTGCCCTGACCGTGGCCCTGGCCGCCCCGGAAAGAGACTAAGAGGATCGAACTATGGTCGACCGCGTATCCACCTTCGGCTCCTACTCCGCCATCCTGGCGAACCTGATGGCCGCCGAGAACGCCCAGACAGTGGCCGAGAATAAGGTCTCGTCCACCAAGAACGGCTCGAACCTGAAGGACTTCGCCAGCCAGGCGGAGACCCTGACGGCCATGCAGGCGGTCGACGCCCGGATCACCAACTACCAGTCGCAGAACACCATCATCGCCGCCAAGCTGACCACCCAGGACCAGGCCCTGACCTCGGTCGCCGCCTCCGCCACGGCGGTGCGCCAGGCGATCGCCGACGCCCTCGCCGCTGGCAACGCCGACGCCCTGATGCAGGAGGTGCAGGGCCAGTTCCAGACGGCGGTCAGCGGCCTCAACACCCAGTACGACGGCAAGTACCTGTTCGCCGGCGGCCAGGTGAACACCCAGCCGGTGACCGCCACCCAGCTCACCGACCTGACGGCCGGTCCGCCGATCTCGAGTTTCTTCCAGAACGACAACTTTCAGGTTCAGGCCAAGCTGGACGACACCACCACGGTCACCACCGGCCAGCTGGCCAGCACGCTCGGCACCCCGATGATGCAGGCCTTCCAGGCCATCCAGGCCTTCAACGCCGGCCCCAGCGGCCCGCTGAGCGGCCCGCTCAACGCCACCCAGCAGGCCTTCCTGACCTCGGCCATGACCACCTGGGCGGGGCTGGGCACCAGCTTGACCACCGCGGCGGCCCAGAACGGCCTCGTCCAGCAGCAAGTGGATACGGTGAAGACCAACCTCGACACCCAGCAGGTGTCGCTGACCAGCATGATCGGCAACATCACCGACGCCGACATGGCCAAGGCCGCGACCGACCTCTCCAACGCCCAGCTGACGGTTCAGGCCTCCGCCAAGGTGCTGCAGGCCCTGCAAAGCTCATCGCTCCTGAGCATCCTGCCGGTCGCCTGAGCCGGCCTTCGCCGCCGGCGCCCTCCCCATGAGGGGGCGGGAACGCTATATGGGCGCCATGAATGCTCCGGTCCTCACCGCGGGAAAGCTCAGCGACGGCCTGATCGAGGCCGCGCGGGACGCTGTGCGCCTGCCCGTCGGGAGCCGCATCGTGGCCGCCATGTCCGGCGGTGTGGACTCGACCGTCACCGCGGCCCTGCTGGCCCGCGCCGGCTATGACGTGGTCGGCGTGACCCTGCAGCTCTACGACCACGGCGCGGCGATCCAGAAGAAGGGCGCCTGCTGCGCCGGCCAGGATATCCACGACGCGCGCACCGCCGCCGAGAGCCTGGGCGTGCCGCACTATGTCCTCGACTACGAAAGCCGCTTCCGCGACCAGGTCATGGAGGACTTCGCCGACGCCTATCTGCGCGGCGAGACGCCGATCCCCTGCGTGCGCTGCAACCAGACCGTCAAGTTCCGCGACCTGCTGGACGTCGCCCGCGACCTGGGCGCAGAAGCCATGGCCACTGGCCACTATGTCCGCCGCGAAGTGGGTGCGAACGGCCCCGAACTGCACCGCGCCGCCGACGCCAATCGCGACCAGTCCTACTTCCTGTTCGCCACAACGACGGAGCAGCTCGCCTATCTGCGCTTCCCGCTCGGCGGTCTGCCGAAACCCGCCGTGCGCGCCGCCGCCGCCGAGCTGGGCCTGGCCGTGGCCGACAAGCCGGACAGCCAGGACATCTGCTTCGTCCCCGAGGGCCGCTACACCACGGTCATCGACCGCCTGCGGCCGCAAGGCGCCGTACCCGGCGACATTGTCCACCTGGACGGCCGCGTGCTCGGCCGCCACGAGGGCGTCACCCGCTACACCATCGGCCAGCGCCGCGGCCTGAACGTCGCGGTGGGCGACCCGCTGTTCGTGGTGCGCATCGACGCCGCCGGCCGCCAGGTGATCGTCGGCCCGCGCGAGGCCCTGCTGACCGCCAGCCTGACGCTGAAGGAGACGAACTGGGTCGGCGACGTCGCCTCGATCGAGGCCGCCTGCGAGGCCGGCCGCCCGGTCCTGGCCCGCGTGCGCTCCACCCGCGAGCCCGCGCCCGGCCGCCTGGCGCTGATCGACGGGGCGCCCGCCGTGGTCTTCGACACGCCCGAAGAAGGCGTCGCCCCCGGCCAGGCCTGCGCCCTCTACGCCCCGGAAGCCGCCACCCGCGTTCTCGGCGGCGGCTTCATCGCCGGGACCGTGCGCGCAGAATTCTAGGGCGGTGCGACGGCGAAGCCGTTCTTTGACCACCAAGAACGCCAAGATCGCCAAGGGACCCAGGCTGGCTCCGACATCTTAGTGTCCTTGGTGGTGAAAAAGGGGACGATCCCGCTTGCGCGCGCTCAGCGAGTGGCAACTCCGCCCAGCGCTTGGCCGTTCTCCCGGCAAAGGAGACACGCCCATGCCCGCCAAGAAATGGATTGCCGGCGCGACGGAGAAGAAGGGCAAGCTGCACGAGGCCCTGCACGTGCCCAAGGACGAGAAAATCCCCGCCGCCAAACTCCACGCCGCCGCCAAGAAAGGCGGCAAGGTCGGTAAGGAAGCGCGGCTGGCCGAGACTCTGAAGGGGCTCAGTCACAAACACTCATAACGCCGCATCCTTCTCCCGCGGGGAGAAGGTGTCGGCGCAGCCGACAGATGAGGGGCCGCATCGCCGGCGGTTGAACCCCTCATCCGACCTGCTTCGCAGGCCACCTTCTC
>NZ_DATAPY010000093.1:0-32193 GCF_036264965.1 Phenylobacterium sp. | reverse complement strand
CAATCGCGCCGATCAACTCCGACCTGGTCGCCATACTGACCTGCCTCGCCATCCTCGCCCCCGATGCCCTGCTGGGCTGGCGGGTAGCATTTCAAATGAGGCAACAACTGTAGCCGGTAGCAAATCAGCTGAGGCAATGCGGGGTCAGTTTTCCCTGTCGCCGGGGGTCAGTTTTCCATGTCGCCTGACACCCTGGCGGCGGGCACGACCGCCGAGGCGCCATCGAGCTCATTTGATGCGCTACACCCGCGTGGCGGAGGTCGCGGATGCGAATATCGTCCGGCCCCGCGGCCGGGAGGATACGCTCCCACGGCCGCAAGGCGGGCTGATCTATTTCGAAGACCGGAGGTCCCTCCCACGCCGGACATGCTGGGCCCTGTCGTGGTCGTCGAGACGGATAAGGATAGGGTGCTGGTCAAGCGCCTGCTGCGCGGGTCGAAAGCCAACCGCTTCGACCTGGAGAGCATCATCCGCGAGACCCGCCGAGATTGCCGTCTGCGATGGGCGGCGCATCTCACCGCGATCATCCCGCCGCCCTGTCAGGCCCGGCGGATCATCCGCAGCCATGCAGCGGGAGCCTACGAGGTCGTAAGGGTCCGGAAATCGGGACCTTCAATCGTTCGGTAGCATGGCGATGGCCGTTGGCCCGATCCACCGCCCTATCGAGACCGGTTCTTTCCAGTGTCGCCGCGGTCAGGCGCAAGCCGGGCGTTCGCGGCGCGGAGCTCGCGAGCCAGGGCCAGGCGCTGGGAGTCCGGCGCCGGCAGGTCGCGCACGTATTGCTCGACCCGGACGCCCAGCGCCCGGTCCGGCTGGTCGGGTGAGCCTTGCAGGAGCTTCGCCTGCGCCATCAGCAGGCCTCGCACGCGGCTTTGGTCGCGTAGAAGGCTCGCCTCCCACGGCCGCAGGGCCTCATCCCTACCGAACGCCGCCATCGCGGCCTCCCGGTAGGCCTCCTGCCGGACCCGGGCCATCGTCCCCTTCCCGGCTTCGTATTGGTCACGAATCTTCCTTAGCGGCGTCGTCTCGGACTTTCGCGTGACGCCCCTGATCCATCGCGGCGTCGCCTCCGCCGCTACGCCACGATCGCGCAGGGCCTCGGCGAACGCCTGCCGCCAGGCTGCGTAGTCGGCCATCCACGGGAGTAAGCGTTCCCCCCGATCGCCCCGGGCGCAGACGGCGAGGTGAATGTGCGGACGCGCGGTGTCGGTATGGAGGACGAAGACATAGTCGAAGCAGTCCGCGAAGGTCGTTTGTGCGAACGCGCGGGCGGCGTCGTGGACCACTGCCGAATCCGTACCGGCGGGCATCGAAAGGATGATCGAGCGGCTGAAGGGCGCGTTTGCATGCCGCCCGCGATCCGCCAGCGCCAAAGCGCTCCAGTCCTCGGCCAGTTCGTGCATGTCGCGGCGTCCGGAGAAGATCGCGCCGTCGCGGTCTTCGGCCTCCAGACGGCCCTTGCGGGTGATGTAGTCCAGGTGCGCTCGCAGGTGAGCGGGATTCTTGGTCTGGCCGGCGACCTTGACCATCACCTCCGGCGCCCGCGCCGCCAGGCGCGCCAGGCGGGCCCGGACGTCGCCACCCGCCGGACCTGGCCGCAGCACCGTCTCCGGCCGCCGGCGGTTCAGGCCAGGGGGCGGCCGCCACAGGTCCTCGAAGCCCGGGACCGTCCGGAAACCGCTCACCTATCGCTCCCCGACCAGTAGGCGTGATTGCCGTCGAAGGCCTCGAAGATGCGCCGCAGATGACCCCGAATCTCCGCACGCAGATCGTCGAGATAGGCAAGCTCCAGGTCCGGCGCGTGGCTGTCCTTCGCCACCGTGTTCTGGGCGCGGGCGATCTGGTTGACGTTGACAGCGATGCGCCGCAATTCGGTCTGCGCGGCCAGCAAGGTCACGCCCTGGTCGGGCGGAAAGGTCGGCCGCCCCTGCAATCGGTGGCGGATGAGCGCCGCGGCCCAGGCACTGCGCGACAGACCCATTCCGGCGGCCGCCGCCGCAACCCCGACTTCGTCCGTGGCGTGCATCCAGACCGCCAACCTCACAGGGCGCCGTTCGCCGCCGCCAGGGGTGTATGCGGCCGGTCGGCCCTCGCGGGACGCCTGATCGATCAACCGCCGCAGGACCACGAATCGGCCGCCGCGATCGGCAGACCAGGCGTCGAACCGGGCGGCAAGATCGTCGTCCAGGCTCAGGTTGAAGATCGCCACACCGCCCTCCGCGTAAGAACACCGCCGCCGCCGCGAGGCCTGGCCTCCCCTGGACCTCGGCGGACAGCCTACCCCCTCCCCTCCGCGCGCATGAAGGGGGCAACTTTACGCCCGCCGCCCGGCATCGTGACGCGACGAAGATCAAGGTCTTCTGAGGCGGCAGGAAAGGCCAGACCGGGACCGCGGCGACGACCCGGAAGCCGAGGTTGAGCCAAGTGGCGGAACGCCAGGAAAAGCCGAGATCGACGACGAACCTCAGTCCGTGACTACAGCAGCCAAACGCTCCTGGCGGCCGGGCCGAGTCCTCGCGCCGCCAACCAGACGCCTTGGTCTTCGACCTAGAGGCTGTGGAACACAGCCGGTGCGCGAGGTTAGGCGCTGGAAGCCACGACCCGGCCTAGCTTGCAGCCGTCGCACTCGGGTGCGACCTTCCCGTATCCAAGGGAGGAACCACCATGCTTCGCACTCTGGCTATCGTCGCCGCGCTCGCGCTTTGCGCTACCGCCGCCGACGCTCAGAAGCTCGACAAGAACGGCAAGTGTCACGCCGCCGATGGGAAGTTCGCCAAGGCCGAAGTCTGCGCTGGGGTGAAGCCCGCTGCCGCCGCCGGCGACTACAAGTTGGACGCCAAGGGCAACTGTCACGACGCGAAGGGCAAGATGGCCAAGAAGACCCTGTGCGCGGCTCCCGCGAAATAGCCTGACCCGCCTTACGCCGGGCTTCGGTCCGGCGTTTCGCCGTCTGGACTCCAACCAAATGTTCTGTTTCTGTTCATGGCATGGGAAAAGGCCCACTGCCTATCGGGAGCTTGCACAGCCGGGACTTCGCGGCGATGCGGACGCAGGCCCCTCTCTCGGCCCTGAGGGCTGACGAGGGGGGCTATGTCCGGTTCGAATGTCTGAGCTGCCCACGCACCGGGAAGGTCCCGCTGGCGACGCTCCATGAGCGGTTCTCGCTGAACGAAGGGCTGGTCAACATCCTCAATATGCTGGCGCGCGAGGTCTGCGCCGCAGCGAAGAAGAAGGAGGCTGGCCAGCGGGGATGCGGCTTCTGCTATCGCGACCTCGGGAGGAAACCCAATGGCTGAAATGACCCGCGAAGAGGCCGACGAAGCGCTCGCCAAGTTTGGCCCCGACGACGTAGCGCAAGCGCTGCATTTCGCTTTGGAGGCGCCGCCTGCCCCGGTATGGCTGGCAGCGCTGCGGCGCCATCCAGCGGGCGGCAGCACTAAGGGCGGGCGCGACAGCCACCGACGCGGGCGTCGGAGCTAGGCCTTCTTCTTCTGGCCGCGCTTGACGGGCTCGACCGTCGGGACGCACGCCGTGTGCGGTGGGTTCAGGGATGAGAGAACAGCATCAAGCCCGCTGATTAGTGGATGCCCATCTTTGGCACGCGGCGCAGGTACGCAAAGTTCGCGCTGTGGACCGTTCCGATCCTCGCGATCGCCATTATCGTTTACGGCGTGGCTCACGTGTTGCTGGCGCATCGCTAGGCGCCTCGTGGGGGGCCAACGGCCACCGGAGGGGGCGGCCGCAACCCAGCATCGGGCAGGGTCGCGTCCGACAACGCGTTCGTCCGTTTGTCTCAGATTTCGATCTTGTTTGGCAGGCGCCGGCTGATTTCAGCGAGCAGCTCCAGAGCGTTAGCCCCCATCGCATCCGCCAGCGCAAAGAATTCCAGGACATCCACTCGTCGTTGCGAGTTCTCGATGAGTGAAATGAAGCTCTGATGTTTGCCAAGTCGAGCCGCGACGTCGGCCTGCTTTAATCCCGATGATCGCCTCGCCTCCAAGAGCACGGCCACTACATGGCTGTGCGCACCGGTGAAGACCGTCTTTGGCATTTGTTGACCGCAAGGAAATCCGCGGCCGTCTAGCTATATTAGGAAATGGCATATGCAGTTTTTCGGTATCACCAGCCCACAGAGCTACTCGCCCTCTCAAGCGCGAACTTCGAATTTGGCGGATGCGCCCTATTCTATCGGTGGAAATGACCGCGAGAAGGCGCCCCGGAAGCGCACTCCGGCGGTGCAAGGGTGGACTGACTCAGATTTGAATCTTCGAAGGCAATCTCTTCGCGATCTTCGCGAGTAACGCGAGTGCGTCCGCTTCCATGGCATTGGCAAGTGCGAAGAATTCCAAGACGTCGACGCGGCGCTGGGAGTTTTCAATCAGCGACATAAAGCTTTGGTCCTTACCAACGCGCTTTGCAATTTCTGCCTGTGTAAGCCCGGATTCATCGCGTGCCTCGACGAGCACGTCCACGACGTGTCGATGTGCACTGGAGAATACCGATTTCGGCATGTGCGGACCGCGGGGAATGACGCGGCTCTTGAGGTATATGAGAAAACGGCATATGCAGTTTTTCCGTATTCCTCCGAGTTTTCCGGTGAGTGCCTCCGAGTATCCCATTGGTTCCGATGAGGACCGCCGCTCCAACGCAGACGCCATCTATCGTCAACACAGCCGCTGGGTGGTCGCCTTCCTGGCGCGTCGGTTCGGCCGGGAAATCGCAGAGGACTTGGCGCAGGAGACCTTCCTGCGCCTGTCGAGTCGGCAGATCGACTGGGAACATCCCAAGGCGATTCTGGCGCGCGCCGCGCTCAACGTCGGGCTGGACCACCTCCGGCGCGAGGCCGCCCAGCGCCGTCCAAAGCTGGTGACCGAACGGACTCGGACCGAGGCCGTGACCCTGCCCGATCAGTATGAAGCCCTGCTCCACCGTGAAGTTGTCGCAAGCCTTCCCCGCAACCTGCGCGACGTCTATTGCTTGAGCCGGTTCGGGGGCCTGACGTTCGCCTACAAGCAGCAAGTCACGCCGACGGGCAGCTTTGTCGAGCGCGTCGGTCAGGTAGACTTCCCCGCCCGCCTCCGAGCGCGCCTGAATGGAGACTGGACCCGCGGGCCCCTCTCCCTTGGCGCGTCCGTGAACCACGTGAGCGGCGAGCACGACATGACTGGCGTCAAACTCGACGACCAGACCACGCTCGACCTTCGGCTTCGCTGGACGGCTTCGGAGACGTCGCGTTGGCCAGGAGTCAGCCTCGGAATCACCGCGCGCAATGTCTTCGACGAGCAGCCGCCGTTTTACAACAATCCCCTCGGTTTCGGCATTGACGGCGCCAACGCGGACGTCATCGGCCGCTTCGTCTCGATCCAATTCTCGAAGAACTGGTGATGGAGCGGCAGAACCGCGCCCGGCGAGTCCCGGGCATGGCGCCGGCGCTCGCTTTGTTGCTGCTTGCATCGTCATCGTACGCCAGGCCCTTCACAATCGAAGACCACCTACACCGCGAGGACCTCGGAGCGGTTGAGCAGGCCGGTCAGACGGTCGTCGTTGAACGCCGTGGGCCGACAACGAGCGCGGCCCGCTACGATCTCGACGCATTGCAGGACATCGAGCGGTCCACGCTTTGGGTCGCAGATCTTGCACATCCAGGAGCCTCGCGACCGCTGTTTCCTGCGGAGCACGGCGCTGGCTATGCGCTTGGACCGGTATCGCCGGACGGGCGGCGCGTCGCTGTGATGCGTCTGACGGACCATGACTGGGAGCTCGGGGTGGCAAGTCCCACGATGCGGCAGGTGCATTGGCTGGGCGTCACGCCTGAGATGACGAGCGACGCCGCGACTGTCGTTTGGCGGTCCAATGAACAGCTCATGCTCGTTGCTCGAGAACGTCGCGCCCTGCCTCGCAACTTCAGGTACCGGCGCGTCTCACGCGACATGGCCCCGGACCTCTGGCGGATCACCGCGAAGGGCGGAGTTTCGACGCGGGTGTTCGACAGCGGTCCGGGCGCGACGCGGCGCCTGGACCTTAGGAAGCTGGTGGCGGTCGATGTGAGATCGTCCCGGGTACGAACGCTCGCGGCGGGGACCTTCATTGGGCTGACGCTCTCCCCAAACCATCGTCAGGTCGCCCTACTTGTCGAAGGTCGCGACCATCCGATGTCGGCGACGCATCCCATCCAGGACACCTACGGTTTCGAGGCGAACGAACGTCATCTCCAGATTATCGGCCTGGACGGCGGCGCGTCGATCTCGGTCGGACTGGAGTGGGATGTACTCCCTCATCCGCTCGCCTGGTCCGAAGACGGCCGCGAATTGATGGCATTCGGACGAAATGCCATCGTCCCCTGGACGGACGGGCGTTTCCTGCGCATCGACGCGGCGACCGGCGCCGTAACGCCGGTGGGCCATCTGCGGGCGTCGCTGGACTTCCGGCCGGAAGCCGCTAGGGCCGGCTGGTTCGGTGGCGATCCGGTCGTCTGGGGTGTGACCGACGGCGACGCCACGCCCCGCTGGTGGCGCCTCGCAGCCGGTCGGCTGGTTCCTCTTACAGTCGAAGATCTCGGCATCGAGAAGGATGGGCTTACGCGAACACCGGCAGGCTTGGTGGCGGCGGGGCGCGACGGAATGTGGCGGCTCTCCCCTGGAGCACCGCCGACCCTCGTGGCGCCCGGCGTGCGGCCCATCAGCTATCCCCAACTCAACCGAGCGTTTTTGTTCGCTTACGAGATTCCGGAGGCGGCCCGAGTCATCGGACGCCGAGCGTCCGGTGAACTTGTCGCGGTGCGGATAGATGGCGTGGAACCTCTGCCTCATCTGCAGATCGGCGCGGAGGTCCTTCATCCGTCGGAGGCGGCGACCGGGCTGTTTGTGCGGCGCTCTCCTGAGGGCGGCGAGCTCGATCTGGACTGGGTGCAGCGGACCGGCCCCACGGTCAACCTGTTGCATCTCAATCCGCAACTTGCCGATCTCGACGCTCCAATCACGCGTTCAATCCACCATGTCGGGCCCGGCGGGCAACTACTGACGAGCTGGCTGCTCTTGCCGCTGTTGCCGGTCGGCGCGCCGCCGCCACCGCTGATCGTGCGACCCTATCCAGGCTCGCGTTACCCAACAGCGCCGTCGGCGATGGACAGTTGGAGGGGCGGCCCCGACAAAGCCGCGGCGCTGTTGGCGGCGCACGGCTATGCCGTCCTGGCGCCTAGCCTGCCAATTCCCGAAGGCGCCGAGCCCGCGCAGGATCTGGCCAAGCGTGTGCTAGCGATCATCGATCAGGCAAAGTCCGATCCGGAGCTTCAGGGCCTCTTCGACGCGGATCGTCTCGGCGTCTGGGGCGAAAGTTTCGGTGGCTGGGGGACCTTGACGATGATCAGCCAGACAGACCGCTTCCGTGCGGCTGTCGCCGAGGCCTCCATGAGCGATCTCGTCAGCGAGTGGGGTCAATACGAGACCTTCGCGCGCCTCGACCCCAATCTCGGACCTAGCCCGTTCTTCACAGCGGGCTGGGTCGAGGATCTGCAGGGTGGCATGCACAATCCCCCCTGGGCTGACCCCGAGCGCTACCTTCGCAACAGCCCGATATTTCATGCCGACCGGGTGACGACACCCCTGCTGCTGGTTCACGGCGAGCAGGACGCCTTCTCCCTTGGGCAACCGGAAGAGATGTTCAGCGCCCTCAACCGACAGGACAAGCCGGCGCAACTCGTTGTCTATTGGGGCGAAGGCCACGCCATCGCCAGTCCAGGCAGCCTTCGCGACCTCTACTTGCGGGTCTTTCGCTGGTTCGACGATCGGCTGCTCAGTCCCGCCGACGGCGCGCATCAGCTGGCCAGTCTGGAAGCCGCGCCTGCCAGTAGCGAGCAAAGGCCTCGACGGCCGTCGCCGACATCAGCGCGGGGTTCTCGGAGTGACAGATGAGGGTGTCCGGCGCGAGTGCGGCTTCTACCGCGTTGCGGTCGAGCACGCCGGCTTCGCAGAGCACTCCATCAAGGAGAAATGGCTTCAGAAGATCGCCACTGCGCGCAATGGTCCGCGCGTAGTAGGCGCCGAGCTCGCCTTTCGAGCGTCGTTTCAAGACGCTCTCGGGCACGCGATCGGCAAAGAGCTCGCGGGCCAAACCTCTCTCTCGGCCGCCGGGCGCGAGACGCCAGGTGGGTATGCCTAGACTCGCCTCAATCACCGGCTGACTCAGCAGCGGGTGGCGAACCGCCATCTCCTTGGCGTATCGGGTGACCCCGCGGACATTGAAGGTCGCGACGATCCCCTGGATTTGCCTTTGCTTTCCAGGCGGCAGATCGTCGATGCCCTCCATCCAGGGGTGGATTGGCGTCGTGGCCTGGGCGCGGCCGCGAGGCCCCAGTAGCGGCGATGTCAGGGACGGCGGCGCACGATCGCGAAGCCGATGTCGCGCTTCTTCGCCCACCGACCAGACCGAGCGCCGCAATCGACGGGCGAGGCCTTGCGCCAGATCGCCGCCGAGCCCGCGCCAACCCGTAGCGAGGACATAGTCGGCCAGAATGTCGACCGTCGGCGGTTGGAAGAAGACTGTGTCGCCCCCCTTTCCCGTCACAAGGGCGCCGGCGCTGTAGGCTTGCGCTGCGGCAACTGTGGCTGCGTCACGAACCAAGTCCATGGCGTTGATGGCCGGTCTGGCGCCGCAGGACAGTTCGAACAGGTTCTTAGGGTCGAAAATACCCGGCGAAAGCTCTCCCACGAAGATCGGCCAGCCTTGGCCCGTAGCAACGGAGTTCGCCCACGTACTCTCGTCGGATTCGGGGCGGTTGCTACGGAAGTGCAACGCGGCCGCGACGCGGCCCCCCAGGCCGAGCCGCCCGGCCGTGCCGGCGATGATCGACGAGTCCAATCCACCAGAAACCTCCACCAAGGTCGGTTCTGCGCCTTCCAGCGCGAGGCTCACGGAGTCCTCCACAGCGATCACGAGTTGACCGTCGTCAACCGAGCTTCCGTCGCCCACATGGTCCTGGGGCCGCCACAAGGGCTGCGCCTCACCCGCTCTTCGGCCCGCCAAGACCACAAGATCGCCGGGGGTCAAAGTGGCGACACCGTCTAGAGGCGATCGCCCAATGACGGCCGCGCCGGTCGCCGCGCACAGCGAAAGGGCGTCCCAGTCGAGCGCCATCCGCGAAGGCAGCAGCTCTCTTGGCAGTTCGTCGATGTCTGACGCGATCAGCCAGATGCCGCCGCGGCGCCAGGTCAGGCAATCAAGATGTCCTGAAGGGTCGCGCAGCGCGCACCACCCTTTCCGGTCGCAGAGGAGTGCGACGTAGCTCCCCCACGCCTGACGGATCAGCTGTTTCCCATAAGCCTCGGCGGTCTCCCTACGGCCGGGGACTTCCGGAGTTCGCCAGCGTATTTGGCCAATCACGACGCCCGCGCCCGAGAGATCCGCCACCTCCGGCGCATCGGACTGCCCCCAGACTTCAAGATCAGCCCGGGCGATTCGGCGCGTCCACTGCGACCGGGCGCCAAGCAAGGCGCTCGCGGCCATGAGTTGCGCCGATGAGGCGGGGTCGGCGAGCCCGAATGCGAGGTACCCTCGCGTCATCAAACGCAGCAAATGGGCGCGAAGGCCGCGACCCTCTCGGGATAATCATCAAGCACCATGTCCTCGACCTGCAGCCAGCAGTGCGCTGCGAACGGCCACGTTCGGACTGCGATGACCCAGCGCGCGTCGAGCCCGCTCCGGCGAAGGAAACTCAGGAGTACGAAGCTGCGCGCCAAACACTTTCCCGGCGTGGGGATCCAGATGGCCTCCCGATGAAATTGTCGAACCCGCTGCAGCAGGTCCTCGGTGATCGTGGGCGGTCCGGGGCGGGCGCCGCGCGCCGCATGGGCTAGGATCGACCCAAAGGATCGGCCTCTGTAGTTGAGGAAGGAGTCAGACGCGGCGCTCACCATGTCCACTGCCCGACGCACTCCGATGCGCGGAGGGGACGCTCCATCATCCCAGCTTCGAACCGGCCGCGCGGGGCCGTCCTCCAACCGCGCCCAGGTGCTGTCTGAGCCTGCAAGAAAGCCTGCGTCGTGAAAGAGCTGCGCCGCTCCGGTGTGCAGGAATTCGACCTCGCCATCTCGCCCGACGGAAACAGCCCCAGCGCCGCCCGGAATACAGACGTAACGGTCCGCCCGGATGTCGAGCAGTACGAGGTCATCGTCCATCGCGACAATATGGACGTCGGACCTCAAATGGGCGGGGGCCTCCATGGCAAAGGGCCCGGCGCCGGCCAAGGCCGACGCCGGACTCCCATTACTCGAAAAGGCCGATCGGCGGGTCGAGTTCGTCGACGCCCTGCGGACCGCCGTTCGTCTCAGCTTTGGCGCTGCCGGCGCTGACAAACCGCAGGTCGCTGGCCTCTTGATCTTGGAGCATTTCTACCTCCTTGAGGGCACATGTCGCATGATTGCGACACGCCAACAGCACAACCATAGGTGTGTATATTCAACCTATATTCCAATTATTTTCGAGGGGTCCCATTCCGGGCTTCGAGATAGGACGCCAAGCGCGCCGCCTCGCGGATCCGCCGACTGTGGAATTGGCGCAGCTGAGATAGCCACTCGCCGCGCGACGCGTGCTGCGCCCGGACCAGGAGGCCTTCCGCTTCAACCTCCAGGTTCGGAATGATCCGTCCCTCCAATCGGCGCACCGGGCCAAGCTGGATCTGCAAGGTCCTGAACTCGCGGATGAGCACGCGGCTGCCGGTCTGGGCGACCCACTTGCGGAACTCGGTTTCGGTCCGCGCGACAGGGTCGAGGTCGGGAGCGGCAGCCTCTTTCGCGCCAGTCATCCGGCTGGCGCGACGTGGCGCCAGCGCGATCAACAGGTGGGCCAGGCTCAGGCGGTAGAGGTCTGCGACGTCGCCAGCGCTCAGAGTTCGGACGAAGTAGCCCTGCCCCTTGCGGTCATCGACGAGCCCTTCCCCTGCCAACCGGGAAAGGGCTTCGCGCACCGGTGTGGTGCTCAGGCGCAGTTCGTCCGCCACGTCCATCGCTGTTATGCGCGCGCCCGGCCCAAGGAGGCCAAGCCGCAGCCGATCGCGCAGGACATTGAGCGCCACGGAAAATGGCTCGGCCTGGTACTCGGCCATCGGATTCTCCGCGCTGCCCCCGGCGGGGCCAAAGCGTGAAGAGGTGCGACGGGGACGCGGGGTGACAAGGGCGATATTTCCGCCCCGGCCGGAGCGTCGGGGGTGGCGCCATGTAATATTCGCAATGCACGCCACAAAGTGGCGCGCGGCGCGTCGCGCTGGGGCGCCGCAGTCCACGCGGACTGCGTCGAGTTCCGCTATCGCCTCTTCGATGCCGACCGCTGCCCGCCGGCCGTTGCTTAGGCATCTCGAACCGCACACGATGATCAGCCGCTTTCGTGCGTCGTGATCGAAGCAGATCACCTCAAGCGGCGCGCCGAGGAAGACCTGGGCGCGCCATCGTCCTAGGGCGCGCCGGCTCGCGTCAGGCCGACGCCGGCGCCGGCGCCGGCTTTCCGACAAAAGAACCTCCGGCAACTCATGCTCTGCCCTAAAGGCGAGCCGCACACGCGACGCCTGGCGGACCAAGGCCGTGGCGACCCCTACACGGGGCGCGGCGCCATAGCCGGCCTGCTGCCGCACGGTCCGCACAGCGTGCGTGATGTCCTGGCGACCCACGTGCTGAAACAGACCGGTTCCTACGAGCAGGCCAGCTACGCCATCCAGGACACGCCCGACACCGTGGCCCAGCACTACGGCCGGTTCCTTCCCCAGGACAAGGCGGCAATCGCCGCGCAGGTGCTCAACCGGGCTTGGGAGGCCGCATGACACGGAAACGACCTATCCCCGCGATCAGACCGCCTGGACGTTGCTCAACAGGTCGAAGAGCGCTTCGTTCACATAGTAGTTGTCACGACCGGATCGGATTTTCGTCATCACGCGGATCCTCGCCAATTCATCGAGATAGCGGGTAGCGGTGATGCGGCTCACACCGAGATCGCGCTTAACGAAGGCGATCTTGCTGTAGGGGTGGCTAAAGATGTTGTTCAGGAGGTCCTGGCTGTAGATGCGGGGCAGCTCGCTGCGGATGAGCGCCTTGTGCATCAGCATGAGGTCTCGGATGCGGTGGACCAGCCGAGTGGTCTGGCCTGCCATCTGCTCGAGGCCGTCGAGCATGTAGATCAACCATTCTTCCCAGGCGCCGTCGGTGCGTACGGCCTGGAGCAGCCGGTAGTAGTCGGCCTTGTTCTGGTTGATGTAGCGCGACAGGTAGAGCACCGGCGTGAGCAACAGCTGCTCCTTCACCAGGTAGAGGATGTTGAGGATGCGGCCCGTGCGGCCGTTGCCGTCGTAGAACGGGAGGATGGTCTCGAACTGGTGGTGGATGACGGCCATCCGCACCAGCGGGTCCAGACCGTTCGGCGCGTCGCCGTTGATGAAGACCTCGAGGTTGTCCATCAGGGCCACGATCTCGTCGTGGGTCTGCGGCGGTGTGAAGACCACCTCCCCGGTCTTGTCGTTCTTAAGCCCGGTACCCGGCAGCTTGCGGAAGCCGGCTTGGTTCTCTTCGAGCGTGGCCTGCATGGCTAGGATGTCGTTGAGGGTGATTAGGCCTCGCTCGCGCACCGCCTCGAAGCCTTCACGCATGGCTCTGGCGTAGTTGTAGACCTCCTTGGCGGCGAGGCTCGCGAAGCGGTTCGCCACGGCGTCGCTGCGGTAGAGGTCGTCGTGCGTCGTGATGATGTTCTCGATCGCCGAGCTGTCTTTCGCCTCCTGCAGCGAAAGCGTGTTGGTCAGGATCGCTTCGTTTGGAACGAGACCAGCGGCGCCTTTCAGCTCGGCGAGCGCGCGATGCGCCGTGTTCAGCTTCTTGAGGACGGCGCGGGTTTCAAGCTCCACTTTCAACGGCAGCAACGGCGGGACGTAGCTGGGCGGGAGTGCCATTGGCGATCCACATGTATAGACAATTTGATATATCTATACATATTTTCGAGACATGTATAGGCCTTGAGGTACGCGGCGGTGACCTCACTGAACGCATCTACGATTCGGCCCGATCCTATGCACGACCGACCCGCGCACGCCGAAAACCCCGCGAACCTATACACGTCGTGAGATTGCGATCGCCAAAACCAGGAACGGTGCGGCCTCGTCGTTGCGAGAAAGGGGCGCCTCAGCGGGTCCACGACGGCGCGAACCCAGTCGCCAGTCTCGATGTAGCGCTTCACCGTGTTGCGGCTGCAGCCCAGCTCCGCGGCGATCCGCTTCGTGCCCCATCCTGCGAGAAAGCCGACGCAGAGTGCGGCGGGCTGATCGCTGAAATCGTTGGTCACGAAACCTCCCGTCCCTGGCCGCCGTTCGGGGATCATGCAGATCGACGCTGTGGACCACGCCGCCATCAAGACCGCCAAGCTCGAGGAAACCCGCGTCTTCTTCGTCGAAGCGCTCGGCTTGAAGGTTGGACCACGGCCGCGGTTCGACTTCCGCGGCTATTGGCTCTACGCGGGCGGCCGGGACATCGTCCATCTGGTGGAAACCGAAACGCCCAAGGCGCCGTCGTCCGTCGCCGCCATCAATCACATCGCCCTGCGCGTGGCCGACTTCGAGGCCACGCTGGCGGATCTGAAAACCCGGGGGATCGCCTTCAGCTGCGAGACGACCCCGGGCGGCGAACTACGCGAACTCTATGTGATCGATCCGAACGGGGTTCGCATCGAGCTGAACGCGCCGGGCGCCACCGAGGCGTGACCTAGGTGGTGCGCGCCCGCAGCGACAGAACTCGGCGTCCATCACGTCATAGCATTCGCAGGACTGCATCTCACGTGAATCCCGCCACCGTTTAGGGGGCCTGCGCCGCGCCCTTTATCGGCGCGGTTTTTCCGGACTGCGATGCCGACGGCCAGGTCAAACGCGCTTCAGTGTCCGAAAGACGCGGGGTCCGCTCGTCGCAACTCGCCGCCAATGTCCATGATCAAGAGTTCCGCATCGAAGCCGCTTCCCATGGCCTGGCAGGCGGCGCGCTTGCCGGCGGCGATGGCATCCGATTGGTCGTCATAACGTCCGAGGTTGTGCTGTTCACAGCAAAGCAGCCACTGGGAATCCACTTGGAACACGCCGTAACGAACCTTTGCAGTCAGCCCTCCAGCCCTCATCGCCGTGCCTCCAGTTGAGGGATGACCATTTACGGGGGCCGCGGTCACGTCTGTCGGCGGACTGACATATAGCCGGTGCGGGTGGCATTTTTGCGAACGCAGGATTAACAAATTCGCGTGAGGCGCGACCCTGCGCATGAGTTATATGTTAGTTTGTCGACAGACAGGCTCAGACGACTAGGGTCAGATGCGCCCGTGCCGCGGCCATGATCCCTCTTGGTCACCGTCAGGGTGCGCTCCGCCCTGATGAAAGGTGACTGGATGGCGTTTGTTCACGGGCACACGGGAAGCCATTTTCTCGACAGCCTGAGTGCCGAGAATTTCGAACTCCTCCACCGCTCTCTAGTCGACGTCGCTTTGACGCGTGGCGACGTGCTGTGCGTCCCGGGCGATGACCTCGACTGCATCTGGTTTCCGACCACGGCGATCCTGTCAGTGGTCACGCTACTGGCGAACGGCCAGGACGTTGAAGCCTGCACGATCGGCCACGAAAGCGCATATGGGTTGCTCAACGCCATGGGCTCGAGCATTGCCATCGATCGGGTGATCGCCCAGGTTCCCGGCCACGCCATTAAACTCGCGGCCTCACGCCTGAGGGCGGCAGCGGCGCTCAGCATCAGCATTACCGATCTCATCGTTCGCCATGCCCAGGCCAATACGGCCCAGATTCAGCAATCGGTGGCCTGCAATGCCGTGCACAGCGTCGAGGCTCGGCTGTGTCGATGGCTGCTGATGACCCAGGACCGCACCCGCAGCGATCGGCTGCCCCTGACCCAGGAATTTCTGGGTTTCATGCTTGGCGTCCAGCGCACGACCGTGACCGGTGTCGCTCGCACGCTGCAGGCCGCCGGCGCGATCCGTTATTCGCGGGGCTTGATCGAGATTCTCGACCGTGATCGGCTCAAAGCCGGCGCCTGCGAATGCTACGCGTCCGTTCTCGAAAAACATGCCCAGCTTCTCGGCGCCCGGCCCCTGCGGACAGTCGATCCGTTCGATTCGGCCCGCCCGCCCGCAGGGGCGCCAAGTGCGGCGGAAAGAGCATGAGCATTCTAGATCCTACGATCAGGCCAGCTTTCAGCTTTGCAGCGCTTGCCTCATCTTCGGGCCCATGCAGGCGTTTGACGCGTTGGCCCTACAAGCCCTGCTTTCAGGAATGAACCGCGTGCCAAAAGGACGGCCAATCTTTCCTATCGTCGGCGTTGGCGCGTCGGCCGGCGGCGTCGAGGCGTTGGAGGGCTTTTTTCAAGGGGTGCCGTCGAAGCCGGGCTTGGCTTTCATCATTGTCACCCACCTGAGCCCGGACCGCGAGAGTGTCCTGCATGAGATCATCGCGCGCTACACCGACCTGACCGTCGCGGTGGCCGAAGACGGTGTCGAGGTCCGGTCTGACAGCGTCTATGTGCTGCCCGCCGATGCGATCATCAGCATCGAGGGAGGCCATCTCCACGTCAGGAAATCCGATAGTTCGCGGCGCGAGCGCAAGCCGATCGACATCCTGTTCAGTTCACTCGCCATCGACCATGGCGAATACGCGGCCAGCGTCGTCCTATCGGGCGGGGACGGCGACGGCACCCTGGGAACAAAGGCGATCAAGGAACGCGGCGGTCTGACCCTGGCCCAGGTCGCCGACGGCCACGGTCCGCGCCATCCGTCCATGCCCGACAGCGCGATCTCCACCGGTCTCGTCGACTTTGCGATACCGGTCCATGAGATGGGAGAAAAACTCGTCGAATTCGCCCGCCTGCTGGCCGCCACCGACGAAGGCGAGGGATCCGAGGCCGAGCGTTCGCACGCCCGCCAGGAAATCTGTGCGATCCTCCGCAATCAGGTGGGCCACGACTTCAGCGGCTACAAGTCCAAGACGTTCCTGCGCCGGGTGCAAAGGCGCATGCAGGTCACCCAGCTGGGAAGCCAGGACGACTATGTCGAGCGGCTGAAGCAGGACCCGAAGGAGGTTGGCGCCCTTTTTCGTGACCTGCTGATCAACGTGACCAACTTCTTCCGCGACGCCGAGTCTTTCGAAAAGCTCTGCGAGACGGTGATCCCAAGGCTGTTCGAAGGCCGCGGCGCTGAAGACACGGTACGAGTCTGGGTTCCGGGCTGCGCCACCGGCGAAGAGGTCTATTCGATCGCCATCCTGCTCCGCGAGCACATGGACACCCTCTCGGCCCTACCCCGGGTCCAGGTCTTCGCCACGGACATCGACGAAAATGCGTTGGGCGTGGCGCGAGCGGCCCGCTACCCGGAGGCGCTTTTGGACAGCGTCTCGAAGGAGCGGCGCGAGCGCTTCTTTGTCACCGAGGGCGGAAGCTATGTCGTGACCAAGGCGGTGCGCGACCTTTGCATCTTCTCGCCCCATAGCGTCATCCGCGATCCGCCATTTTCAAGGCTGGACCTGATCTCCTGCCGCAACCTGCTGATCTATTTCGGACCCGACGTCCAGAACCTGGTGCTGCCGACCTTTCACTACTCCTTGCGTACCGGAGGCTATCTGTTCCTCGGCATGTCCGAGAGCGTCGGCAAGTTCGACGACCTTTTCGCGGCGGTCGACAAGAAGCATCGGATCTTCCGTAGCCGCGACGACATCACGATCGCGCCGCGCCTCCCATCGACTATCCGCTCTCAAGCGGCCTTGGGCTTGCCCAACCAGGACCGCCGCATCGCCTTACGTCCAGCGGCTGGTGCGACCTTACGCCAGGCTCTAGAAACGCAGGTCCTAGAGCGGTTCACGCCGGCGCACGTCCTGGTCACTCACGGCGGCGATATCCTGCATTTCTCGGCGCGGACGCAGAAGTACCTGGAATTGGCGCCGGGCGCCCCCACCCGACAACTGATGACCTTGGCGCGCAGGGATCTGCGCCTCGACGTCCGAACAGCGTTCCGGGAAGCCGTTGAGACCGGCGAGACCGTCGTTCGGGCTGGCGTTCCGGTGACCGGCGAAGACGGCCGCCTGCAGTTGGTCGACATCACCGTTGAACCGCTTTTGGAAAGCGGCAGCGAAGATCCGCTCTACATCGTGTTGTTCACCGATAATGGACCATCGCTGAGCGTGGAGGCGGCGCAGGCGCGGATACCGCAATCCGAGGCCGGTGCGGCGCTGATCCTGGAGCGTGAACTGCGTGACACCCGGGAACGACTTCAGTCGCTGATTGAAGAGTACGAGACCGCGCTCGAGGAGCTTCGCTCGTCAAACGAGGAACTGCTGTCCGTCAACGAGGAGATGCAGTCGAGCAGCGAGGAGCTTGAGGCGTCAAAGGAGGAGCTCCAGTCGCTCAACGAGGAGCTCAACACCGTCAACGCCGAGTTGGTCGGCAAGATCGATGCTCTCGATCGCGCAAACAGCGACTTGCGAAATCTCTTCGAGAGCACGCAGATTCCAACTGTTTTCCTGGATCGGGATCTTGTGATCCGCAGCTTTACGCCCTCGGTCAAGACGCTGTTCAATGTCCTGCCGACTGACCATGGCCGCCCGCTGACCGATCTCACCAGCCGCCTCCTCATGCCGGATTTTATCGACGACGTCCGGACTGTCCTCGAAACAGGCGAGGCCCGGGAGACGGAGGCCCGGCACCAGGATGCCGAAACCCATTTCATCGTTCGCCTCGCCCCTTACCTTGGCGTGGACGAAAAACTTGAGGGTGTGGTTGTAACGTTCGTCGACGTTACTCGGCTAGCCCGGTCCCAGGCCCACCAACAGACCTTGATCGCCGAATTGAACCATCGCGTGAAAAACATGCTGATGGTGGCGATCGGCATCGCTCAACAGACCCACAAGTCTGCCGCGTCCCCCGAACTGTTTCTGGAAGCCTTCATCGGGCGGCTGCAGGCCATGGCGCGATCCTACGAACTGCTGTCCCGGGAGAATTGGACCGAGAGTTCGCTCGTTGAGTTGATGAAGACCGAACTTGCGCCCTTCGGGCTCGAACGCCTGGCGCTTGACGGACGAGACATCGGCCTTAAGCCCAAGCTCGCCCTCTCTCTCGGCATGGTGCTGCACGAGCTTGCGACCAATGCTGCGAAATACGGCGCACTCTCAGTCTCAGACGGGACGGTGTCGATCCGTTGGTCCGAAAACTCAAGCAAGGCCGGCCGCAACCTGGACTTCCATTGGCGCGAGACCGCCGGCCCGCCGGTCGCGAAGCCGAAGCGGCGCGGCTTCGGAATAAAGCTGATCGAGAAAGAGACCTCCTATAATTTGGGAGGCAGCGCTGAAATCGAATTCACCGCATCCGGACTGTCCGCGCGGCTCGCCTTTCCCTTGGACCAACCCTAGTGCTCGGGGCTTCAAACCTGAGAGTTTTGGTGGTTGAAGACGAATGGGTGATCGCCGAGCAGATCGCCACCGCGCTGGAAGAGGCGGGTTACGATGTGGTGGGGCCCGTCGGACGCCTTGCTGAGGCCCTCGCCAAGCTGGAGGCGACGTCGATCCACGCGGCGCTCATCGATATCAACATTCACGGGGACCGCAGCTTCGGGCTTGCAGCAGAGCTGAGCCGTCTGTCGATTCCCTTCGCGTTTCTCAGCGGTTATTCCGGCGGCGATCTTCCCCCCGCACTCTCGCAAACTCCGCTTTTGCCGAAACCGATCGACGCGGGAAAACTCCGCTCCTGCGTGGCAGACCTTCTGAAACGCTAGAAATTACTCCTGTCTACGTCCACTGCCTTCAATCTGAGACACCGCCGGGGCGCATGTCCACATGTGGACATGTGCGGGCTCGGGCGACCTTGCGGCGGTTGGTCGGTTCGATGGGGTCCGCAGGTCGCCGCGCCTGTGGACCGTGGAGATCGACCAGAACCAGCTGGAAAGCGCCATCCTCAATCTGGCGGTCAATGCGCGCGACGCCATGCCGTCTGGCGGCAAGCTGACCATCGAGACCCAGAACACCTTCCTCGACGAGAGCTACACGGCCACCGACGCCGAGGTGCGTGCGGGGCAGTACGTAGCCATCTGCGTGAGCGACAGCGGCACGGGGATGTCCAAAGAGACCCTGGCGAAGGTGTTCGAACCGTTCTTCACGACCAAGGAGCTGGGCCGCGGCACGGGTCTCGGTCTCAGCATGGTCTACGGGTTCGTCAAGCAATCCGGCGGTCACGTGACGATCTACAGCGAGGAAGGCGACGGCACGACGGTCAAGCTCTACCTGCCGCGCCACCAAGCGGAGTTGCAGACTGCGGACGAAGTCGCGGAGGTCCCGGCGTCGCCGCCGGCGCCACAACTAGACCAAGGGGCCGGCCCCGAGCCGGCCCCTTCTGCGTTGGGGGCTGGCTCGGCGGCGGGGTTGGCGCCCCCCGATCCTCATCTCCAGTCGGACCGAAGGCGCCGCGCCGATGCGGCAGGGGAAGCTTGACCGCATCGGCTGACGTACCGGCAATCTCAAGGCTCGGTTCCTGCAGGTTCGCCGCACCGGAACAGCCGCCCGCCGCGCGGATTGACTCGTCGATGACCACCCTGCCCGGCCTGCCGCTTGCTCCCGATTTCGCGCCCATGGAGGCGAAGCTGGTCGAGGCGTTGCCGGTCGATCCAGGCTGGTGGTTCGAGCCCAAGTGGGATGGCTTCCGCTGTCTCGCCTTCCGCAGCGGCGATGAGGTCGATCTGCGCGCCAAGTCCGGCAAGCCGCTGGCGCGCTATTTTCCCGACGTGGCGGCGCTGCTGAAAGCCTTGCCGGTCGAACGCTTCATTATCGACGGCGAACTGACCATCCCGGTGCAGGGCGAACTCTCCTTCGGCGCCCTGCAGATGCGCCTGCATCCCGCCGAGAGCCGTGTGAGCAAGCTGGCGGCCGAGACGCCGGCGACCTTCGTGCTGTTCGACTGCCTGATGGACGCCAGGGGTAAGAGTCTGGCGGACGCCCCGCTGACCGAGCGGCGCGCGGCGCTCGAGAGGCTCTTCCGGAAATTCAAAGGGGTAGAGCACGTCCGCCTTTCACCCGGGACCGACGACCCCGCCGAGGCCCGGGCCTGGCTCGCCCAGACCGGCGCGGCCCTGGACGGCGTCGTCGCCAAGCGGCTGGATGGACCCTATGCCTCCGGCGAGCGGGCCACGCTGAAGATCAAGCGCCTGCGCACCGCCGACTGCGTCGTCGGCGGCTTCCGCTATGAGGCGGACAGCCGCGAAGTCGGGTCCCTGTTGCTTGGCCTCTATGACGAGGCCGGCAAGCTCGATCATGTCGGCTTCACCTCGGCGATCTCCGACGCCGAGCGGCCGGCGTTGACCAGGAAGCTGGAGAAGCTGGCTGGCGGCCCGGGCTTCACTGGCGACGCGCCCGGCGGACCGAGCCGCTGGAGCAACGGTCGCTCAGCCGAATGGACGCCGTTGAAGACGCAGTTGGTGGTCGAGGTCCGCTACGACCACGTCACCGGCGACCGCTTCCGGCACGGTACGACCCTGCTGCGATGGCGTCCCGACAAGACCCCGCGGCAATGCACGCTCGCCCAGTTGCGCTCGGAGTCAGCGAGCCTGTTGGGCCAAGGCCTGTCAGGCTAGAGCGCAGCCTGACCTCCTCTAGCGCCGTCCCAGACCGCGCGTCCGGAACATTGTCGGCGGCCCAGCATTTTTCAACTCGGGTGATCTGTGGGCTGTGCCGCTGTGGCGTGGACTTCTCTCGAGCCATATTGCGGATTTCCCCCGGCGCCGGACGCGCTGTGGGGGCGCTGGAACTTCGATCCCTTGCTGATCGCGGGCTTGATGGTCGGGTTGGCGGCCTACGCAGCAGTCTCTGAACCCAAGCTTCATGGCCAGCGCCCCGTCGCTCCTTGGCGGCGTCTTTGTTTCTACGCCGGCTGGGGGATCGGTGGCCTCGCCCTGATCTCGCCGCTCTGCGCGCTCTCGGTCTCGTTGATGGCCGCGCGGGTCGGCCAGCACATGGTGCTGACGGCCGTCGCCGCGCCCCTGATTGCCGTGGGCTTCGCGTCGGCCGCGCCGCGGCCGTTCGAGACTCTCACCGCCGCCGCGACCTTCGCCATCGCGCTTTGGTTCTGGCACTCGCCCGGGCCCTATGACGCGACCTTCGCCAGCCCAGCGATCTATTGGGCGATGCACCTCAGCCTCTTCGGCTCGGCGCTGTGGCTGTGGCGGGCCTTGTTCGCCGCCAGCGGCCGGCGGATCGGCGAGGCGGGGCTCGCAGCGGCCCTGACCAGCCTGCAGATGGGTCTGCTGGGCGCCATCCTGACCTTCGCCGCCCGCCCCTTCTTTGCGCCACACCTGCTTACGGCGGCCGCCTGGGGCCTGACGCCGCTGGCCGACCAGCAACTGGCCGGCGTGATCATGTGGGTCCCTGCGGGTCTCGTCCTGACAGCGGCGATCGTGGGCGGGCTGGCCGCAGCCCTGAACGACGCCGGCCTGCGTCAACATCGCGTCACGGCGGGGACGACGCGATGACGCGGCCGTTCACCTGCGCCTGCCTCGCCGCCCTGGCCTTGCTCGCCGGCTGCGAGCGAACCGGCGATCCGAAAGCTCCGCCGTCGCCGGTCGCCCGGCCCCAGCCGGGCGCCACTGGAGCCACGGCCAACTTCGCGCCCAACGACCCGCCGGGCGAGTGGCGGCGCCAGGCCCGCGACTACGCCAACACCCGCTTCAGTCCGCTCGATCAGGTGGGCGTCGGCAATGTCGCGCGGCTGAAGATGGCCTGGTCGTTCTCCGATGGCATCCCCTACGGCCACGAGGCGGCGCCCCTGGTGGTTGGCGACACCATGTACGTGGTGACGCCCTATCCGAACGTGGCCTATGCGCTGGACCTCACCAAGCCGGGCGCGCCGATCAAGTGGACCTATCAGCCGCACCCCGATCCGATCGCGGTCGGCAAGGCCTGCTGCGACGCGGTGAACCGCGGCCCGACCTATGCCGACGGCAAGCTGGTCTTCACCCTGCTGGACGGCGAAGCCGTTGCGGTGGACGCCAAGACCGGAAGGCCCGCCTGGCGCACACGTCTGGGCGAACCGGCCAGCGGCATGACCATCACCATGTCGCCCCTGGTGGTCGGCAACGCCGTGCTGGTCGGCAACAGCGGCGGCGAGATGGGGGTGCGCGGCCAGCTCACCGCATTGGACCTGAGCAGCGGCAAGGAGATCTGGCGCGGCTATTCCACCGGTCCCGACGCCGACGTGAAGATCGGCGCGGACTACCGCGCGCCCTATCTCTGGCTGGCGGGCAAGGACCTTGGCTTAAGCTCGTGGCCGGGCGACGCCTGGAAGCGGGGCGGAGGCACGGTCTGGGGTTGGATCTCCTATGACCCCGACCTCAACCTGATCTACGAGGGCACCAGCAATCCCAGTCCTCGCGTGCCGGCCCAGCGCCCGGGCGACAACCTCTGGTCCAGCGCCCTCTTCGCGCGCGATCCGAAGACCGGCTCGGTGCACTGGGGCTTCCAGTTCACGCCGCACGACCAGTGGGACTATGACGGGGTCAACGAGAACATCCTGATCGACGGCGCAATCGGCGGCCAGACCCGCAAGCTGCTCGTCCACCTGGACCGCAACGGCTACGGCTACACCCTGGACCGGACCACCGGCCGCATCCTGGTCGCCAAGCCCTTTGCGCCGCTCAACTGGGCCAAGGGCATCGACCTCGCCACCGGCCGCCCGATCGTCGACCCTGACAAGCAGGCCAAGGTCGAGGAGAATGTCCAGAACATCTGTCCGACCCACATTGGCTCGAAGGACTGGCAACCCGCCGCCTTCTCGCCCCGCACGGGCCTGATCTACGCCGACATCTTCAACATCTGCATGGATCTCACCGACCACAAGGTGAGCTACATCCCAGGCACGCCCTATGACGGCATGGACCTCACGACCCACGCGGGCGGCAAGACCAACAAGTGGGGCGAGTTCATCGCCTGGAATCCGCTCACCGGCGAGCGCGCCTGGTCGATTCCCGAGAATTTCATGACCATGAGCGGGGTGCTGGCGACCGCCGGCGACCTTGTCTTCTACGGCACGACGGACGGCTGGTTCCGGGCGGTGGATGCCCGCAGCGGCAAGGTGCTGTGGTCACAGAAGCTGAGTTCCGGGATCACCTCCCAGCCCATGACCTACCTCGGCCCCGACGGGCGCCAGTACGTGGCCGTGGTGGCCGGCGTCGGCGGGGTCGCCAGCCAAGTGATGGGCCAGAAGAACGGCTTCCCGCCACGCGGCGGCACGCTCTACGTGTTCTCCATCGACGGCGCCTCGCCCGGCAGCGCGCCGAACATGCTGACCACCCAGGGGTCCAAGGCTCCTGGCGCGGTCTACAACGCCCCAGATTGAGGCGCGCCATGTTCCCGCGCCTGGCCCTCGCCGTGCTCGCCGCCCTTTCGCTGGCGGCCTGCGGGCGTACGCGCGGCGACTCCACAACCGGGCCGGCCGTCGCACAGGTTCCAACCGACCAGACCTTGAACGCAATTCCGCTCGGCGCGCCGCCCGGCGAACCCGTCAGCCTCGCCAGCCGCATCGCCAGTCCCTTTGCCGGGAACGCCCAGGCGATCGCGGAGGGCAAGCAGCTCTTCAGCAGCATGAACTGCGTCTACTGCCACGGCGCCCAGGCCTCAGGGCTGATGGGACCGCCGCTGAATGGCGTGGGCTGGCGCTACGGCGGGACACCGGCCGAGCTCTACAACTCCGTCCATGACGGCCGCCCGCAAGGCATGCCGGCGTGGGGCGGACGATTGCCGCCGGATCAGATCTGGAAGCTCGTCGCCTATCTGCAGACACTTGGAGACGCCTCGGGCCAGCCCTCGACCACCGGCGCCCAGGCGGCCGAGCAGGATGCCTCTGACAGCGCTCATCAGGGCCTGATCGCCGCCCAGAAGGCGCGGTGACCCATGGGCGCCGCGTTCTCCCTCGCCTGGCCGATGACTTACCTGAAGACTTACGGACCGCGGGCGAACCCGATTACCGGCCTGACCTGGGGACTGATGGACCTGTCCTTGGCCGTCATCGCGATCATCACCGTGCTGGTCGTCGCCGGCGTGTGGGTGCGACGGGAACGCCGCAGCAGGCCGGTGTTCGCCGACCTTCTCGTGGGCCGCGAGGCAGGCGGCCTGCGCTGGATATGGATCGGGCTCGGCCTGACGATCGTCGCTCTGGTGGCGTCCCTGGCCTGGACCGTCGCGGTCATGGCCGCGGTCGGCATGCCGGGTGGCCAGCCGGCGCTGACCCTGGAGATCACCGGCCATCAATGGTGGTGGGAGGTCCGCTATGTCGGCGCCACGCCGAACCAGACCTTCGTCACCGCCAACGAGATTCACGTCCCCACCGGCCGGCCGGTGCTGGTGAAGTTGAACGGCGCCGACGTGATCCACTCGTTCTGGATCCCGGCCCTGGCGGGCAAGACCGACGCCATTCCCGGCCGAACCAACCTGACTTGGCTGCAGGCCGACCGCGCCGGCGTCTACCGCGGTCAATGCACCGAATATTGCGGCGTCCAGCACGCTAATATGGCGGCCTTCGTCACCGCCGATCCGCCCGCGGTCTTCGAAGCCTGGCGCGCCGGCCAGTTGCGGGCCTCCGTCCCTGCGGCAAGCCCCGGCAAACAGCTCTTCGTACAACGGTGCGGCGCTTGTCACACCGTACGCGGCGGGGAGGCGGGCGGCGTTGTGGGCCCCGACCTCACCCACCTGATGAGCCGCCGGACCCTGGCCGCCGGGACCGTGCCCAACACGCCCGACGGCCTCTCCGGCTGGATTTCCAATCCACAGGCGCTCAAGCCCGGCGCGCGAATGCCGGCCACCGACCTCTCAGGCCCCGAGCTCGGCCAAGTCGTCGCCTATCTGGAGACCCTGACGTGAGCGCCTGGGAGGACGCCCGCACGCCGGAGACGACCCGCGCCACCAAGGCCTTCCCCGGCCCACGACTGCAGGAGATTTGGGAGAGGGAGCCGGGCCTGAAGGGCTGGTTCGCCGACGTCGACCACAAGGAGATCGGCAAACGCTACATCGTCACCGCCTTCGTCTTCCTGCTGCTGGGCGGGATCGAGGCGATGGTCATGCGCCTGCAGCTGAGCGGACCCAATCGCACCCTGCTGACGCCAGAGCAGTACGATCAGCTCTTCACCATGCACGGCGTGAGCATGATCTTCCTCTACGCCTCGCCGGTGCTGTCGGGGTTCTCGAACTTCCTGTGGCCGCTGTTGCTGGGCTCGCGGGACATGGCGTTCCCGCGGCTCAACGCGCTCTCCTATTGGGTCTATCTGGCGGCGGGCCTGTTCCTCTACGCCGGCTTCGTGGTCGGCCAGGGCCCGGACGCCGGCTGGTTCAACTACGTCCCCTATGCCGGCCGCGCCTACAATCCGGGCGTCAACATCGACGTCTATGCGCTGGGCCTGATCCTGCTCGGGATCTCGACCACGGTGGGCGCGGCCAACTTCGTAGTGACCTTCCTGCGCATGCGGGCGCCCGGCATGTCGATCAACCGTGTGCCGATCCTGACCTGGGGCACGCTCACCGCCTCAGTCGCCAACCTGCTGGCGGTGCCCAGCGTCAGCCTCGCCTTCTTCCTGCTCTGGCTGGACCGGCAGTTCGGCTTCCATGTCTTCGACACCGGCCAGGGCCAGCCGCTGCTCTGGCAGCATCTGTTCTGGATGTTCGGCCACCCGTGGGTCTACGCCATCGTGCTGCCGGCCATGGGCATGGTGTCGGACGGCCTGCCGACCTTCTGCCGAAGGCCGCTGGTGGGCTATGCGCCGGTGGCGCTCTCGACCGTGGCGACCATGGCGCTCGGGTTCGGCGTCTGGGTGCATCACATGTTCGCCACCGGCCTGCCGGACATCAGCCTGTCGTTCTTCTCGGGCGCCTCGCTGATCATCACCATTCCGAGCGCGGTTGCCGTGTTCGCCTGGATCGCCACCATCTGGCTGGGCCGGCCGGTGATCACCACCGCCTTCCTGTTCTTCGCCAGCATGATCGTGCTGTTCGTGATCGGCGGGGTTTCAGGCGTCATGACCGCTTCCGCGCCGGTCGACTGGCAGCTCACCGACACCTATTTCGTCGTCGCCCACCTGCACTATGTGCTGATCGGCATCAACGTCTTCCCGGTGGTCGGCGCGGCCTACTACTGGTTCCCCAAGTTCACCGGCCGGATGCTGAACGAGCGCCTGGGCAAGTGGAACTTCTGGACGATGTTCGCGGGCTTCAACCTCGGGTTCTTCCCGATGCACCTGCTGGGCCTGATGGGCATGCCCCGGCGTGTCTACACCTACCCGGCCGGCATGGGCTGGGACACGACCAACCTCATCGTGAGCCTAGGCTCGGCGCTGTTCGCCATCGGCGTCGGCCTGCTGATCGTCAACATCGTGGTCAGCCTGCGCCGAGGCGCCATCGCCAGCGACAATCCCTGGGACGCGCCCACCCTGGAATGGGCCACCGCCTCACCGCCGCCGCCCTACAATTTCGCGGTGATCCCAACGATCGCCAGCCGCCATCCGCTCTGGGAGGATCGGCTGGATGAGAGCGGCGCCCGCTCACGCCTCGACGCAGGCCTATTGCTTGACCGCGGCCGCGAAACCATCGGGACGTCCGCCCTCGACGGCGAACCCAACCTCATCTTGGAGATGCCGGCCGACTCCCTGGCTCCGGCCGCCCTCGCCCTGGGTCTCGCTCTCCTGTTCTCCGGCGCGCTGCTGAAGGCGTGGTGGCTGGCCGGCGCCGGCGGCGCGGTCTGCGGCGGGGCGCTGCTGCTCTGGTTCTGGCCGCGCCGCGTCCACGCCGACATGCCGCAGGAGCCCGAGCATGGCTGAGGCGATCTACAATGGTGGGCCGCTGCCGGTCGGCGCCAAGGGCCACAACTCGACCGGCTGGTGGGGGATGCTTTGCCTGATCGCCACGGAGAGCTGCCTCTTCGCCTATCTGCTGTTCAGCTATTTCTACATCGCGATCCAGCGCGGGCCGGCGTGGTCGCCGGAGCCGCAACCCTCAATCCTGCTTGCCGGGCCCAACACCGTGATCCTGCTCTCCAGCAGCGTCGCGGCCTGGTGGGGCGAAGGCGGCTCCAAGCGCGGCGAACGTGGCCGCCAGATCGCCGGTTTGGCTGTCGCCATCCTGCTCGGGGCGATCTTCCTGGCGGTGCAGATTTTCGAGTGGCGCGCCAAGAGCTTCGGCCCGACCAGCGGGTCTTATGGCTCGCTCTATTTCACCATCACCGGCTTCCACATGGCCCATGTGATCGTCGGTCTGCTGATCCTGAGCGTCGTCCTCGCCTGGACGCTGCTCGGCTATTTCCGGCCGCGCCGACACGAGCCGTTGTCCATCGCCATCGTCTACTGGCACTTCGTCGACGTGGTCTGGCTGGCGGTGTTCTCGACCTTCTACATCAGCCCCCTCCTGATGCGGTGAGCGATGGCGCAGTCCCCGACCCAACCCGCCACCCGCCAATCTATGCCTCGCATCGGCTTGGCCGCCCAGCTGTTCGGCCTCGCCGCGGGGCCGAGCGCCTGGATCGCACAGCTAGCGCTGAACTACGGGCTCTCCAGCTACGCCTGCTATCCCGGCGACACGCCGCGCCAGGACCTTCCGCCGCCCAGCGAACATGCAGTGCTGTTGGCGATCAACCTGTCCTGCCTGGCCGTGGCCTTCATCGGCTTGGCGGTCAGCTTCCGGGCCTGGCGCAAGGTTCCAGACGGCGATGGCCGCGCCCGCTTCCTGACCCTCTGCGGATTGTTGTCCGCCGCCATTTTCTCTGCCGCCATCCTGTTCAATACGCCCTCGGCGCTCGCCCTGCGGCTTTGCTGGAGCGCCTCCCGATGAGCCCGCGTCTTCGCGGCCCAGTTGTCGCCGTCCTGCTTGCCGCCATCGCCTTCGCCGGCTGCGCACAGCCGTCTCATCGGACTGCAGCCCAGCTTGGCGGAGACCCGGAGCGGGGCGCGGTCCTGATGGTCCGCGAGGCCTGCGGCGCCTGCCACGTGATCCCCGGCATCCAGGAGGCGCACGGCGAGGTCGGGCCGCCGCTGACCGGCTTCGCTCGGCGCACCATGATCGCGGGTCTCCTGCCGAACACCCCGCCGAACCTGGCGCGCTGGATCCTGACCCCGCAGGCCATCGTACCCGGCAACGCCATGCCCGATATCGAGCTGTCGCCGCGGGAGGCCGCGGACATGGCCGCCTATCTTGAGACCTTGAACTAGATGAAGCGGTGGCTCGGTCTCCTTCTGCGCCTGGGTCTGCCCTGGGCCGCCGGTCTGGCGAGCGTTGGGGTTGTCGGCTTGGGCGTGGTGCTCACGGGCGCCTTCAACACCACCGCCAGCACGCCGCACGCAGCCCCAATCGCCTGGGTGACGCACCTCACCATGACCAACGCGGTGAAGCGCAACGCCACGCAACTTTCCAACCCGCCGGCCTTCACACCCGCCGATGTGCTGGACGGCGCCCGGACCTATGACGCCAACTGCGGCGTCTGCCATGGCGGCCCAGGCGTCGCCCGCGCGCCCTGGGTCGGTGGCATGACGCCCTCGCCGCCGTTCCTGCTGGACGCTTCGCGGAACTGGACCTCGAAGGAGCTGTTCTGGATCGTTCGATATGGGGTGCGGATGACCGGCATGCCTGCCTGGGACCAGACGCTGTCGGAGCACGACGTCTGGAACCTGGTGGCGTTCCTGAAGGCTCTGCCGAACATGTCCGCCGCCGACTACGCCCGCGCGACGGCGGCGCAACCGGCGCCGGCAGGGTCAGGGCTGGCCCGCACCCCCTGACGCGCCGTAGATTTGGCCAGTGGCGTAGCTAGCGTCGGCGGCGGCGAGCTGAACGTAGATGGAGGCCAGTTCCGCCGGCTGGCCCGGGCGGCCCATCGGCGCTTGGCTCCCGAACTGCTCAAGCTTCTCCATGCTGGCCCCGCCGCTCACCTGCAGCGGCGTCCAGATTGGCCCCGGCGCGACGCCGTTCACGCGGATGCCCTTGGGCGCGAGTTGCTTGGCCAGCGACTTTACATAGTTCATCGTCGCCGCCTTGGTCTGGGCGTAGTCGTAGAGGTCTGGCGAGGGATCGTAGGCCTGCTCCGAAGCCGTCGCGATGATCGTCGAACCCGGCTTCAGGTGCGGCAGAGCCGCTTTGATGATCCAGAACGGCGCGTAGATGTTGGTCTTCATGGTCGCGTCGAAGTCCTCGGTGGTGACGTCGAGGACGGACTCCCGGCTCTGTTGGCGTCCGGCGTTGCAGACCAGGATGTCCAGCCCGCCCAGCTCGCGCACCGCGTCGGCCACCAGCTGCGTGCAGAAGGCCTCTTCGCGCAGGTCGCCCGGCAAGCTGACACCCTTGCGGCCGGCCACCTCGATCAGCTTCACCACCGCATCGGCGTCGGGCTGTTCGGCCGCCAGGTGGTTGATCGCCACGTCCGCGCCCTCGCGCGCGAAGGCGATCGCCGCGCCCCGGCCCATGCCGGAGTCGCCGCCGGTGATCAGCGCCTTGCGGCCGAGCAAGCGGCCAGAGCCCTTATAGTTCTCCTCGCCGTGGTCGGGCGGCGGGTCCATGTCGCGGGCGAGGCCCGGCCAGGGTTGCGACTGCCGCTTGAACGGCGGCTTCGGATGTTTGGTCGTGGGGTCCTCGAACGGCGCCGCCGTCGAGCTGGGTGAAATCTTGCCCGCATCGTCCGCCATGTCTCACTCCTTGGATTTGAGGCTGTGAGCCGAGCAATCCGCGAAGGCGAGCGGTTGTTCCTTGCCGCCGCACGCTAACGGAACTGCCCTCAGGTCTCGGCTTTACCCAAAGCGTCTAACGCCCGGAGTTCGAGATGAGCGAGCACGTCCCGGAGGTTCGCAAGGGGATGCCCAGCCCGCGCCTGGACGAGCCGACCTTCCGGAAACGCTTCCTGAGCCGCTTTCCCGACCCAGCCTTCGATGATCTGCGCGGCGAGCTCGACCACATCGCGGGCGCCGCCTGGGACGCCTACAGCCATGAGCGCAAGTCGCCGCGCACCCAGGCCGCCGGCCCCGGCTACGCCGACCCGACCTATGAGCTGGCTGAGGACTGGATCGCCGCCAAGGCCGCGGTGGACGCCGCGCAGACGCGCCACGACGACACCGACGGACCCTGCCGCGTCTTGCTGATCAACGGCTCGCCGCGCAACGAGCACACCTGCCCCGGCGAGATGTCGAAGAGCTGGCGCCTCGTCGAGATCGCCCGCCAGGCGCTAGAAGCCGAAGACATCGCTGTCGAGGTGCTGGACCTCTCGCGCCTGACCTCGGAGTTCGGCCGCGAGATCCATCCCTGCAAGGGCTGCTTCTCCACCGCGCCGGCGCTCTGCCACTGGCCGTGCTCCTGTTACCCGAACTATTCCCTGGGCCAGCTCCACGACTGGATGAACGAGATCTATCCGATGTGGGTCGAGGCTCACGGCGTCATGATCATCACGCCTGTGAACTGGTACCAAGTCACCTCTCCGGTGAAACTGATGATGGATCGTTTGGTCTGCGCCGACGGCGGCAATCCCGACCCCAGCCTCACGCACGGCAAGCACGCCGACGAGGCCAAGGCCATCGAGATGCAGGGCTGGGACTACCCCAAGCACCTGGACGGGCGGGTGTTCTCCGTCGTCGTCCATGGCGATGTGGAGGGCGCCGAGAACGTGCGGCGCAGCCTGTCGGACTGGCTGCGCTTCATGGACCTGGTCCCGGCGGGGGTGAACGCCGAGCTCGACCGCTACATCGGCTATTGGAAACCCTACGCCACCGGCCACGAGGAACTGGACGCCGACACCGCCATGCAGGGCGAGGTCCGCAACGCCGCCCTGACGCTCGCCGAAGCCGCCCACGCCAACCACGCCGGCAAGCTGCTGCAGGCGGGCCGCGATCTCGAGCCGCCGCGGCAGAAATAGCCTGCCTACGCTGTCAGCGCCTTGGCCCGCGCCAGGTCCTCGACGAAGGCGGCGAAGGCCACCTGACGCGCGTGCGGGTCGCGCACGCGCAACAGCGAAGACGGATGCACCGTGATGTAGCCCGGCTGATCGCCGAACAGCGCCGGCCCGCGCGCGCGGGTCACCGCAACCTTGCGCCCGCACAGCGCTAGCGCCGCGGTCGCCCCCAGCGCCACCGCCAGTCCCGGCCGTACGAACGCCAGTTCCTGCTCGAGCCACCAGCGGTAGTGCTTCACGTCCCCCGCGCTTGGCGACTGGTGGATGCGCCGCTTTCCGACCTGGCGGAATTTGAAAGCCTTCACCGCGTTGGTGACATAGGTCTCCGCACGCTGGAGCCCGGCTTCGCTCATCGCCCGGTCAAGGATCGCGCCCGCCGGCCCCACGAACGGACGCCCGACCTGGTCTTCCTGGTCGCCCGGCTGCTCCCCCACCAGGGCAAGCCGCGCGCCGATCGGCCCCTCTCCCGGCACGATGCGCGCCGAGAAGGACGCCGGCGGCGGCGTCGCCAGCAGGCGGCGGTTCAGAGCCGCCAGCGAGCGGGGACTGAAGATTGCGGCGTCGGATGAACCAGCTCGCATGAAGACGCGCTTCTCCTCCGTTCCGCCGACGCTGTGGCGCTTCCCTCGCGAGGGCGCACCGGCTCAGGACTTCATCGACGCCTGGAGGGCGGTGATCTTGTCGAGGTGCATCTGCACCGTCGGCGCGATCTTCGCGGCGCCGCCCTTCAGGCCCGCGTCGGAGCCGTCCTTGGCGTAGCCATTCATCAGGTCCAGGGCCTCCTTGTGGGCGGCGACCTGCTGGTCGATGTAGACCTTGTCGAAATCGGCGTCGCTGGCCTTGTTCAGATGGTCGATGAAGCCCTGGCGACGGTCGTCGAGCTTGGCCGCGGGCGTCTGGCCGGCCGCGGCGGCCAGCGGCGTCATGGCCTTGGTGCTGGCCGTGTGATCCTTGATCATCATCCTGGCGAAGGCCTTGATGTCGGCGTTCTTCGACCGCTTCTCAGCGATCTGAGCCGCCTGGATTTCGTACATGTCGCTCTGGCTGGCGTTGGAGACGAAGGCCGCTGTGTCGTGGGGGCCAACTGTATTGGCCGAGGCGGCGCCCACCGCGGCGCCGGTGGCGTCCTCGGCCTTGTTGACCGCCGCGCCTGTCGTCGAGGCGGCGTCGGAGGCGGCGGACTTGGTGGCGTCGGTGGCGTCGGCCGCAGTGGTGCTCGCCGGCTTGTTGCAGGCCGCCAGCGATAGGGCCGCGATGG